>CAYMTB010000204.1:0-6717 GCA_964393225.1 uncultured Syntrophorhabdaceae bacterium | reverse complement strand
CCAGCGCCATCAACTCATCGTTGTTAACACGGTGGTCACCAATCCTCTTGAAGCGGTCATTACCGATAGTATCTCGAGGCGGATAGAGGAGAAAACCAAAGGACGCGTTTCGGTCAAGATACTTACCCATCACGTCGGGTTCAAGTTCACCGGCGAGATTATTGACAATATCAAACGCGGGAACACGGGGCTGCCCTTCGAAGGGATCACAGGGGAACTGATGACCAAAGCGGGTATCGATGGGAGGGAGGCCTTTTTCGTTATTTCCTCCGAAGAGGGTGAAGGGTCGCTTATTGGCTACCGGGGCAGTATCGACAAGGACAGCGGCGTTACCGGGCTTGCCCTCGCGCTTCTATCCGTTGAACAGTACGGACGCGGCATGACCCTGCACGAATATCTGATGGAGACTTACGACCGCTACGGCTACTCCAAGGTGTGTCTCGAACCGATGGTCATGACCGGCGAGTACGGTATGACAATGATCAATGACAACATCATGGGGTACCTGCGCAATGAGCTTTTACCAGCTGTTCGAGCCGACCGGTTCCCTGAGTGGCAGCTTCCGGACGGAACAGATAGCATTGTGTTTACCGGGGGAATTGATCATCTCGACCTCATGAAGAAAACGGCGGATGAAAATCCTGAATCATGGACAGCGACGAAACGCGCTCTTCCGGATGACCCTGCACAGTGGCCGATAGCCATCAGGGAGTCACTGAATATTATCGAGTTTTCCGGGGAACTTGCAAGCGAACAGCACCTTGCGAAAGAGCATCGCACCAGGATCGTGATCGTCATGCGTCCTTCCGGCACCGAGCCGAAGCACAAGAATATGGTCAAGGTTTTAGCACCGCCGCGTGATCCTGCAGGAGAATCGCTCCAGGAATATATCCGAAATATCGACATGCTCAGCCGGCGGGCACTCGATGCAGCCATGATTACCTCCTATAAAGCCTCCCTCGTGGTGTACGAATCCAAAGTAACAGAGGCACCCGGAAAGTTTTCCTTCGCAGGGCTCTCGCCAGATGATTGCGTGGAACTTCTCAGGCTATTCCCTATTATCGTTTCGACCGAAGCGAAACTTGCGGTTTATTTCCCGCTTCGCACCTATCTTCAGAAAGAAGCGGCCCGCCTCGTGAAGATAAACAGGAGGGGCTTTTTAGATGCCTATGCAGAGGTCAGGGGGAAGGTTTGGATTGCCGCACCGGATGGGTCCGCGAAGGGATATCTGACCCACTTCAATAAGACTAACGGCATTGAATTCATTGAAGAATCAGTCCGCATGAATCTTGCTCGGCAGCTCACCCCTTTGAAACCGGGCGACCCGGGGATGGCAGAGGTCTATGTGCAGGCCCTCCTCTGGTTTGGGCCGGAACTGGGCCGGATCACATTTGAGGCCCTTCTTGCCGGGAGGATGTGTGAGGTCCTGGGAGAGACTGAGAGGAATGACCCCGTGATTCTTGCCGAGGTCAAAAAGGTGATAGACACCCTCGCCGATTTATATGGCCCGAAGGTATAGGCAGACCGACATAAACAACGCGGAATTATGATGATGCGGGACGCGAGGATAGTCGATGCAGCGTGATCTCCGGGGGACAATTAAGGCGAACCGGAAGACCCGACGACCCTGTGCCTCGTGACGTGTAACCGGCCATATCCTGATACTTCCAGGCGCCTCTGACGTAAGCACGGGCACAGTTGGCATTGGTCAGGAGGGGGATACCGCCGGGCAGACAGATTTGACCACCGTGGGTATGGCCGCAAAGATAATAATGCACACCGGCACGGGATGCTTCGGAGATGATTTCAGGTGAATGTACCAGCAGCAGTTTTGTTTCATTGTCATGGAGACCTGCTATAGCTTTTTTCAACTCATCCACGCCGTAAAAATGAGCGTCGTCAAGACCAAGAACATGGATGACAGTACCTTCCCGTTCGATTGTAGCCGTTTCATTCAGCAATATGCGAATACCATATGATTCGAGCTCCGGCACCATTTCCACAAAGTCGTGATTGCCCAAAATACCAAGGATGCCATGACGGCATCGAATCGACGCAGCGAGTCTTTTCATGCTGTTAAGGGAGGGTCCGTAGTCGCCGAAGGTGTGAAAGCGAAAATCCCCGGTCAGGACACAAAGGTCATAGGTTAAATTCCCGATGATGCCGATGAGTCGTTCTCCAAGATCGGACATACCGTCGATATGGATATCCGACAGCTGCAGGATACGGAAACCCTCAAAGGGTTCCGGCAGACTGTCGAGCATCACGTTGACTTCCACAACCTCATACTCGGCAGCATTGCGTTCTCCCTTGCGAAAAAATCCCGATATCTTCAGCAGGAACTCCAAAACTTGTGATAGGAAATCTATATTCTCCCAATGGAATTTCCCGAACCCCTTGCCGAAGTATTTTGCCGAATGGTCGACCTGGAGGCTGAGACGCTTGGCCAGATGATCCTTGCCGATACGGCGCTGCAGCTCCTCGAAGATACATGGTTGATTCGCGCTCACGAAGGTTCTTGAGCCCGGCCGAGCATTGTGGTAAAAAGAGCACTGCCGAATATCTTCATATCCCACCATGTGGAGCGCTCCGCTGCATAGTAGCTCTCCATCGCCATCTTCTCTTCCCACTCGAGATCACCCCGCCCTTCCAATTCCCATAGGTGAAACAGCCCGAGCGGCGCATTGACTCTCATCTCCCTCCACTCCTCCGGCAGGTGACGAAACTCTTCCTCATCGAGCGTGGAAATCCCCACCAGATTCAGGTCTCCTTTGATTACATTGATCAGTCCCGGAAGTTTTCTAATAAACCTGTTACCGCTCCTGAAAAGGAAAAGGTTGAAAGCCTGCGGGGCCATCTTTCCATCAAGATTCATTCGACCATAGCGGAGCCGTTTTTCTGAATGGAAAAACTTCTTCAAGGGAAAGATAAGGTGATAGAAAAGCAGCATAGCCCAAAGAGGCGAGGTCAAAACGAGGACGACTGCTGCCAGCGCAAAATTGATCAGTCGTCCGCTTTTGGCCGCCAGCGTTTTTTTATCAAGGTCTCCGAGAATCAGATCATCTCCTAAGTACACGTGCAGCATGCGGGGTATTTGGAACATCCAGTTTTTTTTCAGGAGCGCATCCTTTATTTCCGTGTAAGCGCCGATATATGTCCGGCTGAGAACCAGACTGTCCCGCACTGATGCGCCTTCATCAATGATCACATGGTTGCCGATGATGCTTCCCGGGCCGACAGACGTTCCTCCCTGTACATTGCAGTGGTTGCCGATAAGCAGTGGCGTCTCCAGTCTGGCTCCGGGATGGATTTGGCAATGTCTGCCCAACCAGAAGCCCTCTCTCACTGGTCTTCCAGGGATCAGAATGCTTTTAAAATGGCCCTCAAGGACACGTTGGTTTACCGCAACAAGATCGGAGAGCGATGTAATCCTTTGGCAGTTGAAGGGGGAACGATAGGTGTTCACAACCGGACAGGCACCAGGAGCTGCAAGCCCGGTCAAGGATTTTAACGCTTCTCCCGTCATAATCAAGGGACAGAGATCGATCTCCTGCAACTCCTCTGCTGCTGCACGCTGAAGCTCCGGGCGATCAGAACCGTCACCGGTGTTTGCAAGAAGGACATCACCTTGCCCCTGGCGTTGAACATTGATAAATTCAGAAATATCGAGGTCAGTGACAAGATCTGCAGGCAGGGAGAGAAAAGGACCTTCCAGCTTTGATGCCTCAATGCGGCTGAGGGCATCGGTAATTCCGCGGTAGTTTCTCAAAAGCGAGTAGGAAAGGCGCACGCCCCATCGTGATCCGTCTCCGAAGTACTTTTCCGTCTCATATGGCATATGTTTAATGATCAGTAATATCTCCTCAATGTGATGCCTTGCAAGGAGCTCTACGAGATGTTCCACAATGGGCTTATTGACCACAGGAAGCAAAAATTCCGGTGTCCATGAAGTCAAGGGCGATAGGTTCCCTGTGTTGGTTGTCGGAAGAATGATCGCCTTCATGTGGGTTTATCCAGCATTTGCTCTGCTGCAGCAAGGTCCGGGGCAACATTAAACAGGTGGTTGAGCTTGGTAAGACGAAACAGCCGATACACGTTGTCATTTAGAGCACAGAGTACGCATTGCTTACCGGAGTTAATCAGGTGCTTCTGAATCTTGAAGAAAAAGATGAGACCTGAGCTGTCGACGAAATCCAGTTGACCAAGGTTCAGGATGCAATTTCTGCCGCTTACCGCATTCATCAACTCTGCCATGTCAAAATCAGCTAACTGCTGCGTGTCGAGTCGCCCGAAGAGATTTAGAACGGTAAGTTCCGGCTTGCGGGTCAGGGTATAGCAGAATGGTGGAAGCCTGTGTTCTGCCCCCAGGTAGGCGATCACCTCGTCGATTCGTCCACGGGTCTTCTTCTGAAAGAGGTCCCAGGTTCGGTTCAACTCGAAAAAGCTCCGTATTTTTGAGGTTATTCCCACCATGTGAACCTCACACCCAGCCTTTTCAGCGTGCCGGAGGGTGCGAATCAGGAAGCCCAACCCAGTTGAATCGATGAAAGAAACCTGACCAAAATCCAGGATGATGTCTGAAGACCGCGAAAACGCCTGTTCGACCGGTCCGGAAATGGTTTCCAGCGTGACAGTGTCCAAACGATCAGGAAGGGCTATGATATTAAGGTTAATCCCACCAGAAAAACCCTGGCCCGAAGACTGGGGCAGCTGCACCTTCCCTGCGCGAAACAATTGATACCAAAGACGTTTGTAGCGGTAATAGAGTACTGCCGGCCACACCATGAGACCGAACTTAAAAAAGCCGACCAGGTATCTCTTCCACAACCGACCCGGATCCTGAGTGATGCGAAAGATCCACTCCAATCCGGCTTTCTGAACCCAGAGCGGTGCCCGAAGCACCGATCCGGTAATAAACTCGAAAGTTCCTCCAATACCAATGGAGACCGGGACCCGCAGGTGATTCCGATTGCGGTTGAACCATACTTCCTGCTTGGGGTTGCCGAAGGCAATCAGCAAGACATCCGGCCTGGCGTCATTGATTCGTTCTACAATCTCCTGGTCCGTTTCCTCCGCATCGGCCAGTTTTTCCCCCTCGATGTGCACAAAGGGTGAATCGATGCCGGCAATCAACAGGTCCGGATACCGCTCACGGAGCAACGATGCTGCTTTTGCCGCCACGTCCCCGCGTCCACCAAGGAAATACAGGGACTTTCCTCGCTTGGCTGCGTCTTTGGCCAGCCTTGGCACCAAGTCTGCCCCGGTCACTCTTTCCTTGAGGGGGGAGCCCATAAGTTTGCTGATCATGACCACGGGCATACCATCGGCGGTGACCAGATCGGTCCTTTGCAGTATATCCAGGAGCTCTGGATGACGAATGCGGCCGTAACGCCAGGTCAGGGTGTTGACCAGAAAATCGACATTTACCGTAGCTACCAGACGGGGGCGCAAATCCTGTTTATAGGCTTCAACCATGGAGAATATACGGTCAACAGTCTCGTCCATGGTCAGATTATCGACAGGGATCCCGAGGATCACAACTGCTTCAGAAATCATCAGTATGCTCCTTTCCCGAGCAGCACCGCCGGGATCGTTTTAAACAGGAGCTTAATGTCGCCCCAAAAGGACTGGTTTTCAATATACTGGACGTCCAGGCGGACCTGTCCTTTAAAGTCAATCTCGCTGCGCCCGCTCACTTGCCAGATGCATGTGATTCCAGGAATAGCGTCCAAACGTCGCCGATCGGCATACTCATATTCGGCCACCTCTCTGGGCACCGGGGGGCGCGGCCCTACCAGCGACATATCACCCTTGAGCACGTTCCAGAATTGTGGCAATTCATCGATGGACAACTTTCGGACGATACGGCCCACCCCCGTAATCCGGGGATCCTGCTTCATCTTGAAAATGATCCCGCCGGATTCATTCTGGCCGAGGAGCTGATCCTTCATCTTGTCGGCGCCCATGATCATTGACCGGAACTTGTACATCACGAACGGCCTGCCCCACTTACCAACCCGTATCTGTTTGTAAAACGCAGGTCCCGGATTGTCTATCTTTATTGCAAGGGCAGTGATCAAAAAGATCGGGGCAAGTAGAATAAGCAGAATAGCAGACAAGCACACATCAAGAACTCTCTTAATAAAATAGGCAGATTCGGTTACGCTGACCCAGCTGTATTTTTTGAAATAGAAGTAGGCTGTGCCCCGCATTCTCGCGATGCGCGTGCCGCCTTTTGCATATTTCCTGTACAGCTGCTCAAGCATTTCGGTTTCTAAGCGGCTATTTCTGGTATCCATTGAAACCTCCAGATCCTGCACCTTACTCACGAATTTCCGGAGATGCATTTGAACAAGCAGTGAAAAGGCGCTAACTGGTTTTCAAACGTCCGTAATCGTCTTCAGCCCTTTCTATGTCATCCTCTCCTAAATAGTCGCCTCTTTGAACCTCGATGAAAACCGTGTCATTTTCACCCGGGTTACTGATGCGATGCCAGGAGGTCCGTGGTATGTCCAGGCTGCTGCCGGCTTGAACGAGAAACTCGTCATCACCATTTCTCACGACGGCATTCCCCTGGACAATATACCAGTGTTCTGAACGGTGTTGATGCCTTTGCAGGCTCAGCCTCTGACCAGGGTATACAACAATCCTCTTAACCTTGTGGTCCGATTCATCTGCAAGAACCCTATAATATCCCCACGGTCTATGGTCTTCTTC
>CAYMTB010000203.1:0-6720 GCA_964393225.1 uncultured Syntrophorhabdaceae bacterium | reverse complement strand
TCTGTAATCATTTCTTGCATCTGCACTGCCCCGGCTGCCTGGCTGTCCGTATTTTTGTGCAACAGATGGATTACTGTATGGAACACCGCCTCTGTGATTCGGGTCGTGGTGCCATTCGTTACTGCCGCCTCCGCCACTAATTACATTAGTATTGTGGCCTTTACCACCACTAATTACATTAGTATTGTGGCTCGTACTCTGGTTTACGTTGACATTCACGTTGCCGTGATTCCAGTTGGCGCTTCCAGCGGCATAACCCCAGGCAGCCCCAACCGCCACGCCTAATCCGAAAGATACGGCACTGGCGCCTATCACAGCACCTGGCGGATAATAAGGATAAGGCGGGTATGCAGGATACATCCATGGTCCGTAAACAACTTCAGGGTTATAGGCAGGTACATAGACTACTTGGGGGCTTGCCGGCTCAATGATAATTGTCTGCGCCTGTGTTGTAACCTTCTGCTGATCCGTGCTTTTAAGCATTCCCTGAGCCTGGGCCTTTGCCCTGAGTTTCTGCACGGTATCCATTACGCCTTTTTCCTGGGCCAGAAAGGCATCCCCCAGTTTCTGCGTCCATTCAAGTTTGTCGTTCATCATTGTCAGAACCGACGGAAAGTTTATGAGCGATTTTATGCTGGGATCCCAGTTCTGTTTTTCAAGGGCTGCCGTCAGCTGATCCCCTTTAAGGTTCTGGTTTTTATCTGCCCAGCGGGCCGCTTCAACAATCTCAAGCGGATAGGTAGATGCCATAAGGATCTGAACCAGTAGCGAATCAGGGTAAAGGGCTATCGGTGCGAGCATCTGCTCCAATTCTTCCTGCTTGAACTGAGGGGCTGCCGGTGGTGCTGTATCCTGGGCAAAAGCCCCGAAGGGTATTGCGAGGAATAAAACAAGACCGCATAACAATGTCTGAATAGATACCTTTTTTATCATAACTTTCCTCCTTTTATACACCCAGGTTTCACTTCACTGCCATTTTCAGTACTGTCCGAAGTTCTTCAGAGCCCTTATTGCCCACTTTCTTCTCCACAATGATTTCTACAGGGCTCACTCCTTTACCGTAGTACGCTTTATTGAGACTATCCCTCACACCCAGCACTGAACCTTCAAAGTTCAGTCCCGCATATAGACCTTTAGATCTGGCAAAGGAAATAATGTCAGCAGTCACGGCGCCTTTAGCCCCTGCACCTACGGGTCCAACAGCTATTGACGTATCTCCGCCAAGCTTGACAGACGATGTGTAAAGCGAATCAACCGCCTTCTGACTCATAACCATCATGATAACCTCTGCCGATTCACCGCCAATCTGAAGCCCGAAGCTTATCGAGCCAATGGTATAAAATGCGGGTTCACTCCAGTCACCGGTTTTTGCATCTCTTACAACAAGTACCCCTGTACCTCCTGAACCACCGAGGATAAAACCTGCCTTTAGCACCTGTGGATAAATGAGAAGCCCTTTGGCATTTTTAAGGTTATCCCTGAACCATGAAAAATCTTTGTCTCTTGCCATGCTTGTATATGTAACCTTTGATCTGTCAACAATTTCCTGGGCATCGTTTATATCTGCCGCTCTGACCGTTGCCACCTCCAAAATGAGCAACAGCACAAAGAAGACCAGTATCACTATATATCCAACGGTCCTTTTTGCACTATTTTGTTGTAATTTCACATGAAAATCTCTGTTCTCGTCATTGTATGCATTAATATATCTATATGAATGCTTCATTGCCGTAACCTCCTTCTCTAAATTATTCTCTGAAAAATTCTTTGACAGTATACATAATATACACAATTGTCAGATAAAAATAAAATGCACTTCCTCCTTTAAGAAAGACTGCAAACTGATCAACCCCTTCTGTTACCTGTTATCTATAACCGTGACCGTATATGCACATCGCGCTGTGGAAACGGGATGGTAATACCCTGTTCACGCAGGGCTTTCTCAATATCTATATGGAGTTCATGAATAATAGTGAGGCGATCGGATAATTGTTTTGCGTATGCAGAGACTGTATAGCTCAGCGAGTTTTCTCCAAAATCGAGCAGACTGACCAGTGGTTCCGGTCTTTGGAGCACAAGAGGGTTTGACCTCACCGTGCTAAGTATTATCTGATGGGCAAGCCTTGTATCAGACCCATAGGCAACACCTACCTTGAAGGTTACCCGGGTAACAGGGTCCGTCAGGGTCCAGTTGACTAACTGTCCGGTAATGAATGTTTTGTTTGGAATAATCAATTCCTTATTATCCCAATCGGTTATCGTGGTTGCTCTCATATTTATTCGGGACACGGTGCCTGTTGCATCACCTATTGTAACAGTATCGCCAACTCGAATCGGCTTCTCAAAGAGGATAATAATGCCGGATATGAGGTTGCCGAAAATCTCCTGCAAACCAAATCCAAGGCCGACACCAAGGGCAGCCACAAGCCACTGTATCTGAGACCAGCGCCCGCCGAAGGTCTGGAATATTGCTATGAGGCCCGCGAGAACAATGGTATATCTTGCAAGGTGTGTGATTGCGTATCTGCTTCCTGCCGAAACATGCGTGTAACGGAGCAGCATTATTTCCAGTGCACCCGGTATGTTCCTGGTAAACACAACAGTTATTATAATCAAAACAATCACAAGCGCAAGGCTTGAAAGGGTAATGGGCTGCTGAATCTCTTTTCCGCCTATGACAACAGTATGCTGCCACAGCGAGACCTGATCGAGGACTGAAAGGGCCGGGAAAACCTTTGACCAGATGATGAGAAGACCAATAATGACCCCGATACCTATGAATGTATTGAGTAATTTTCTTGTCTGCACGCTCACTGCTGGAACATCAAGTGTATAATAAGCCTCTTCGACAACCTTTTTCTCATTAAAGGCAAGCTTGCGGTCTGTCAGGGTAATCCATCGTATGACAAGATCATTTGCCACAACAGCACCTACGATAAGCCATAAAGATTCAAATGTATAAATAACAAGCATTATAGCAGTATAAATATAGCCCCATGCAGCAAGACCTGCCAGTATTAATGGGATAGCGATCGACGAAGGATACCAAACATATTTGAGCCGAGACAACCATCCGTGGGGGTTTTCTGTAATATGCCTTCCCGGCATGCCTCCTCTGGGCTTGAGTATGCGGATGATGATGGCTGTCAGGGCAAGTATGGCAGCAACAAAGACAAGTCTCCCCGCCCTGCCCCGCTCTGTTTCAGGAATAAACCAGGAAACAGCGATAAAAAAAGTGGACGGAATAAAGATTACAGAATACCACTTGATCTCCTTCCGCAGGAACTTCAACACGTTGCCGTCCCATTGAAAATGAAGTTCGGCTATACCTTTTTTCAGACAGAGGAAATAGAGAACCTGCAGGTAAAGGAAAGTAAAGCCCACACACTCAAAGGCCTTCCCTATTGCCCGGGTAAATTCTGTTGCATCAAGGGTATCCTGCAGACGCCAGCCTGTAAAACCTAATAATAATGGCACGGGGATGGCTAAGAGTACGCTGAAAAACAATGCATGGATGGTAAGCAAAAAATTATCCGTTGAAGGATTAGAAACCTTATCACCAATAGCAGCAATCAAAGAACGAAAACGTTTTCTACTCCAGAAAAGTGCAATGAACACTATAAGAAAAAGAAGCGTTAATTCAGGATTTCGTTTCACATCCATTACGAATATATTCGCGGTTCCAGCAAGATGAGAAAAAGAAAATATCTCCCGGACAACCCGTGCAGCATCCTCTGATTCTCTTTTTCCAATGGGCTGGGCATTGGGTATCCAGAGAACCCTCCCTTCCATAAATGTGCTATATTGTTCAATAGTTACAACAAGTTGTTTTTGTATAATCTCAAGATCGCCCATTGCACTGAGGTATGATATATAGGTATCAGACAGTTTCCCGAGAAGCGTTTTCTGCTCTTTCAACAGGTCCCTGATTTCAGCCTCTATTTCAGACCTCTTTTCATGCGCTATCTCTGCACCAGTTTCAATAACAACTCTGTGTGCTTCCCGGCCCAGGTCGCTTAATGATTTTGACAGTTCATCTACTTTGATGTGGCTAAGCCAGATTTCCCCGATCTTCTTTTCAAGTTTTTTGTTTAACTTGTTATATTGCTTTGTATCGGGCAAGTTCCGTAATTGCTCCAGAAAGATGTGTCCCAGGGATTTACTGAACCCGACTACCTGGATCTTCTGCTTTGCGTCATTGAAATTCTGTTCCACCTTCCCAAGCATAGTCTGGGCAGCCTCGCGGGATACCAAGGCCTGCTGAACACCCTCTGCTGCTGCTGCTGTTTCCTGCCCTAACTTTATATTCTCTTCAGCAATCTTCCAGATGGCAGGATATTGCTCAGCTTTGGTGCTTTCCGCAAGAGTGGCGGCAGCCTTAGATTTCTCAGACTCAGTCTTAATTTTTTCTTTTATTGCCTCTTCAAAAGGTTTTGCCTGAAGCTGCGCCAGTACGAGTTTGCGGGATGCCAATTCACGCTGTGCAGTTAGTAGCTGTACCCTGGGTCCATAGCTGGAAAGCTCCCAGTTCAGCATGATAATTTCTTTCATACGTGCCTGCCTGAGCGACTGCAAAGCGATCTGGCGCGCTTCAATCAGAAAAGGATTTTCTCTCGATATCCTGATGCCTTTCAACTCTTTGTCGATTTCCTGGAGCGCCTTCCTTGCCACGGCAAGTTCTTCCTTTATTCTGGATGGCCTGGCCCTCTGCTCCAGAAGTAATTCCTCCACAGCCAACTGCTCTTCTTTCAGCGATGCAAGTTCAGCGTGAATTATCGTATACTTCCGTTCCAGGTCTGCAGTAGAAAAGCGGGTAAGATCGATTTTAGGGAGGGCTTTTGGTTTCGTATCCATTTCCCGCAGAAGGCGGCTTATCTTCTCTTCTTCAGCGGGAGCTGCCTTCAGGGACTGCATATAGGAGAGAGTATAAGATTCATAAACTGCTGCTATCTCAAGTGAATTAACGGCCTGCCGGTACTGACTGAGGAGCTTGTTTCGCAGTCCCTGTTCCAACTCTTTGTCAACTTCTATTTCTTTAATTTTTTCCTTTATCTTTTCAGGACTAAGTGCAGGAGATTGAATAGATAAATATGCGGGCATTTCAGGTCTTGTCTTCTGGGCATTGGCAAATGGCATAGTGCAGAAAAAAATAATTATTATGAAGAAAAAGATTATAAGGGGTTTTAGCAAGCGTGTTTTAGCAATATCACCGATGAATAATTTCATAATATAGGAACTCCTTTAAAGCCTGTTTGAAGTTCAAGGTTCTAAGTTCAAGATCTTTACCATTGGCTTCTTACCTTGATTCTTTTACCTTTCACATTTTTAATCAAATTCGAATTTATAATACAGGTCAACACCGGTCTGTATACCGGTTTTGCTCTCCACCTCGAGACGCTTTGAAAAGGAGTATCTGGCAGTAAAAAGATACTCATCACTAAACAACGAACGGCCATACGCGACGTAAAGCCCTGGTGCGATGTATTTTCCTATTGTTGCGAGTGATTTTGTCGTTGTTGAGCTTCCCGTGCTTGATGAGCCTGCAGTACTTGTCCAGAAACTTCCCTTTGAGCCCACCAGACCTGTTCCGGTCGTACCTCCTCCTGCACTGGTCCCACCAATAGTTCTCGTCTCCACCCCAAGGGTGTCGATGCCAATCCCCTGCATTAATTGGCTCTGTGCAGAACCAACCTTATTGCCGACGAGAAAAGCGCCGGCGCCCTGCAACAGGAGCGATGTCTGGCTTGTCTCGCCTTCAACCTTCAAGGGCCTGCCGAGGACAACATAGGAAAGGATATCCTGTTCCGGCATAGAAGGATCTGAATACAGTTTTACAAGGGGAGATTTCGGTGTGCCTGTTATTGTTATACCCGCCTTTATCTCATCGAATCTGCCGGGATTAATTTTTCTGAGCGCCATAATGTCAAGGGACGCAAGTTCAACGGGTTTGTCTCCGAAAACAATGATGCCTCTGGTAACATCGAGCTTGGCACCGTAGCCGCTATAATGCCCCCTGACAATCCTGATCTGGCCATCGCCTATAATCCTGTCAATGCTCTGTCCTGAAAGAAGCACCTTCCCATCTAATTGCGCCTCTATCCCCGGACCCCTGATTAGTACCCGGTCGCCCAGGGTAACTAATACTTGTGTGTCAAAATCGAATAAGAGCGGTTGCTTAACTTTTTGAGGTGCATCAAGAATGATTATATCAGTGCTTGTGCGTTTAACTTCCCTGCCCTCACCATAACGTATCGATGCTTCAGGTACTTCTATTGATCCCCGTAACAATACCCGTTTAGTGTCACCCTCGAAATTAAGGTCAGGATTGGCCCATATCTGAATTTCCGGCACATAAACCGCCTGAAACCTTTTACCATTAAGATTCCCTTTATACCGGGCAATCTTTGAGTCTTTCAGCCAGATCGTTGCAGATCCATGAATGTCCCCCTGTCCCGAATAGGCCTGAAACGAAGTAATATTGATACGGTCCTGTGCTAATTCAGCCTCCATCCCCATATCCTTAATATGGATTCCTGCCGTAGGAAGAAAGGCGCCGGCCTTTTCAAGCCGCAACCATCCTTTATAATCCGGAGTTTGCCATGTACCTGAAGCGGCTATATTGAAACTTATCTGTCCCTGGGTTTCTTCAATAAGTCCCGGAAAGATAGCACTCACTACACCTTTTTCCCGAATCCTGCCGCTGCTCTCAAACCTTACAGG
>CAYMTB010000202.1:0-6761 GCA_964393225.1 uncultured Syntrophorhabdaceae bacterium | reverse complement strand
ACTACATCCGGAAGATCCAGCAATCGGGTACGCATCTGCTCGGGATCATCAACGACATCCTTGATTTTTCCAAGATCGAGGCTGGAAAGCTGTCTGTTGAATATACGGATTTTGAACTCGATAAGGTCATGGAGAACGTCTCCAACCTCATTTCCGAGAAAACAGCGGCAAAAGAGTTGGAGCTGGTGTTCAGCATCGAAAAGGGAACACCCGGTTATCTCATAGGCGACCCGCTGCGGCTGGGTCAGATCCTGGTTAATTATGCAAATAACGCCGTCAAGTTCACCGAAAAAGGCGAGATAGTCATTTCTGTCAAAGTAGTTGAGGATACAGATAATGATGTACTCATGCGTTTCGCCGTCAGCGACACGGGCATCGGTTTGACTCAGGAACAGATCAGCAAACTGTTCCAGTCCTTTCAGCAGGCCGATACATCAACGTCCCGGAAGTACGGAGGCACCGGGCTGGGACTGGCCATCTCGAAAAATCTTGCCAACCTTATGGGCGGCGATGTGGGGGTCGAGAGCGAATATGGCAAAGGCAGCACCTTCTGGTTTACGGCACGCCTCGGCAAGGGCGTTGCCAAGGCAAGAAAGTTTATGCCTGATCCCGACCTGCGCGGACGCCGGGTCCTGGTGGTGGATGACAATGAGATGAGCCGTATCGTCCTTTCCGAAATGCTCACCGGTATGACCTTCGCAGTAAAGGATGTCGCCTCCGGCAAGGCGGCTTTGGAAGAGCTCAGTTCTGCTTTTGATGCGGGCACACCTTATGAAGTCGTATTGCTCGACTGGAGAATGCCCATAATGGACGGCATCCAAACAGCTAAGGCAATCAGGGAACTGCCCATCAGTCCTCTGCCGCACATAGTCATGGTTACGGCGTACGGCCGCGAGGAGGTATTGAAGGAAGCTGCTATGGCAGGACTCGAAGATGTGCTTATTAAACCGGTAAGCGCCTCGACGATGTTCGACACCCTGATCCAGGTGCTGGGCGGAGAACCTGCTGCAGCGTCTAAAGAAGATCAAAAAATAACTCCGTTGATGGAAAATCTTGCTGCCATTAAAGGTATATCCATCCTCCTCGTAGAGGACAACGAGTTCAACCAGCAGCTTGCCTGTGAGCTCTTAACCGATGCCGGGTTCACAGTTGACATTGCCGAAGACGGGCAAAAATCGCTGGATATGCTTGATAAACATACATATGACGTAGTCCTCATGGATATGCAGATGCCTGTCATGGACGGCGTTACTGCCACCATTGAGATCAGGAAGAAGGACGCTTTCCATGATCTCCCTGTTATAGCCATGACAGCGAACGTCATGGCCGATGAAATCCAGCGGTGTATGGACGCTGGTATGAACGATCATGTGGCCAAGCCCATCGATCCGGATGATCTGTTTGGCAAGCTGCTGAAGTGGGTAAAACTGCCCCAGGGACTCACTAAGGAGATTTCAAATTTCAAATCTCAAATTTCAGATTCAACGCCCCCTCCTGCAGAGCCTCCCCCTCTCGCCAGCGGTGCGCGCTATGGTCGAACGGATGAGGAAACTCTGAACTCCGAACTACGAACTTCTAACTCCGAACTCCAAACTCCGGACTCTCCCGACACCCTCCCTGACATCCCCGGTCTCGACACGGGCCTCGGATTAAAACGTTTCATGGGTAAGAAGGCATTCTACGTCGACATGCTGAGAAAGTTCGCCGAAAAACAGATAGAGATACCGATCCAGATACACAAGAGCCTGGAGGCCGATGATAGGGGAACAGCGGAGCGGCTAGCGCACAGCATTAAAGGGGTCTCTGGAAATATCGGTGCAACCGGTGTACAGGATATCGCCGCCGCACTCGAACTCTCAATCAGGCAGAATGATCCCCCGGACAAGGTCAGGGAGATTCTTACACGTTTCGAGAATACCCTAGGAGATCTGATCGGCCGGATGAACAATGCATTCAGCAGGGATATCAAGGCTGAGGAAAAAACATCTACCCGGGAAATCGATCTATTGAAGATCCAGCCGATCCTTATCAAGCTCGCCGGGTATCTCAAAGATAATGACACCGAGGTTACTGACTATCTCGATGATGCCGGGGCTGACTTGAAAAGCGTTGTTCCCCGTGCTGAGTATAATAAGCTTGAAAACCTTATTGCTTCATATGACTTTGATGGAGCACTTTTATGTTTAAACGAAATTGCAGATAAACTGAGTATCATCCTATAAGGAGGAATGCCATGACAACCGATGATTATTCCCAAAAAAAACAGAAGGTGCTCATTGTGGATGATCTCCCAGAAAACATTGCACTTATGAGTTCATTACTGAGAGGCCTCTATCAGATAAAAGCGGCAACCAACGGAGAGAAGGCCCTTCAGATTGCCTTTTCAGACGATCCTCCCGATCTCATCCTCCTGGACATCATGATGCCGGGAATGGACGGATACGAAGTATGCCGGCGCCTTAAAGCTGACAGGAAAACAGATGAAATCCCCGTTATCTTTCTTACCGCTAAAACCCAGATGGAAGATGAGCAAAAGGGGTTTGAGCTGGGAGCGGTGGACTACATCACCAAACCCGTCAGCCCTCCTATTGTTCTTGCCCGGGTGAAGACCCATCTCCAGCAGAAACGTGTCCATGACTTTCTGAAGGACAATAACAAGTTCCTCGAAGAAGAGGTGGCCCGGAGGATGAGAGAAGTAAGCGCCATTCAGGATGTAACCATGGTTGCCATGGGGTCCCTGGCTGAAGCACGGGACAATGAAACGGGAAACCACATCAGGCGCACCCAGCAATATGTAAGATTATTGGCTACACAGCTGAAAGACCACCCTAATTTCACACATTACCTCACTGACGAAACGATCGCCCTCCTCTTCAAGTCTGCGCCGCTCCATGATATCGGCAAGGTAGGGATTCCTGACAATGTCCTACTCAAACAGGGGAAATTGACAGAGGAAGAATTTGCGGTTATGAGGACTCATACATCTATCGGCAAGGGCGCCATAGCAAACGCGGAAAAACTCCTTGAAACACCTGTCTCATTTCTCAATGTTGCGCGGGAGATGGCCTATACCCACCAGGAAAAGTGGGACGGGACAGGCTACCCCGAAGGGCTATCGGGCGAGGATATACCCGTATCGGGCCGTATCATGGCGGTGGCTGATGTATATGACGCCCTTATATGCCGCCGCATCTACAAGCCGGCTATGCCTCACGAGAAGGCTGTGGACATTATCCGGGCAGGCACAGGCACACATTTCGATCCTGACGTGGTGGACGCCTTCCTGGAGGTTGCTGACCAGTTCCGGGAGGTTGCCCTGAAGCACCTTGACTCGGAGGGAAAATAGATATCCACAGAAGGATGCAAGAACGTGGATCACGTGCAGATGGGATACTCTTTTGACAGGATATGGGATAGTGCGGCATATCCTGTCAAACTCCATGCATCTTACCGGTGCAGGAGATAATTATACCAGCCGCGCACTCGGCATGCATTGGCGTGGACTTTATTGAAGGTTTATCACAATACAGTTCACAGACTCAATCATCATATTGTATTGATCCGTGTCCATCAGATTTTTATCTGTGGCTGAAAAAAGAATTATAGGTATTATAGGTATAATACTAATAAACGGGGTCTCATTTCCACAAGATCTCTTTAATGATCCTGATCTTGTGACGCTCCTTGATGAACTGCGGACTTTAAGTGCTTTAGTCGAACTGCGGATACCGATAGCCCCAGAACCTGCGCCCGGAAAACCAGGGAAGAAAAAACCCATGCCATAAAAAATAATGGGTCGAGGGGTCGAGGGTCCAAGTGGGAGAAAGCAGGCTGAAGGCTGAAGGTAAAAGGAGTGGAGAGCAAAACCGCGAATTGACATATAACACACCCAAAATAAATGGAACTCTGTTTCCATTGCTGTTGAGTACTCCTTCCTGAAGTTAACACACTGGGCTTTGGCGAAGGATACTTGCTTCCAAATGGCATTTCGTACTGATTTCCATAAATTTGGACTTGAAATCATAATAGAATAATAAGATATATGGAGACGTGCTATAGGTATTAAAGAGTGGAGCGTGGAAAGGTTGTCACCTCGGTCGTCTACGCCCGCAACTCAAAAGCTGGCATTGTTTAAGACAGGGTGAATTCAAACAATTTGGCAATTGGAGGGAAAGAATGAATTACTGGATAAGTGCAGTGTTAGCTATAATGCTCTCAGGTCATTTTTTAGGGAGTGACGCATTCGCTCAGGGGGATAACAAAAACATTGTAAAAGCGCCGGCAGTGGTCGGTATGGCGATGCGGGATTTTGTGGATGAAACCAGAAAAAATTGGCAAGGGACAGGTCCACGCCCGTTAAAAACGCCTATCTGGTATCCTGCAGCAAGGGCCTCCAAGGAAGAAGCGACTTTCAATGGCCCGCCTGAGAAACAGGTTTTTGTCTCTTATTCGGTCGCAAAGGATGCGGAAATATCAAGAAAGCCACAGAAATATCCCCTTATTCTTCTATCTCATGGTACAGGAGGCTCAGCCTCAGGGATGATGTGGCTCGGATACTATCTGGCATCTCGGGGGTATATGGTTGCCGCTATAAACCATCACGGCAACACAAGAGAGGAAGCATATGCCGCCCAGGGCTTTCTTCTTTATTGGGAGCGTCCCAAAGATTTAACAGCCGTCCTCGATAGATTGCTATCTGATCCGGTTTTTGGGGAACGCATTGATAGAAACCGGATTGGCGCTGCCGGTTTTTCCTTAGGTGGCTACACCGTTATAGCAATTGCCGTGGGGATATTCAGTCAAGAAACATACGACGCCTTCTGCAACTCACCAGAAAAAGATTTCACGTGTGCTCCCCAGTTCGAATTCCCCGAAGCACAGACAAAAATTGAAGAACTTAAAAAGACAGATCCGGTAGTGCAAGAAGCATTTCTTCATTCAGGCGATTCCTACAGAGATAAGAGAATCAGAGGCGTTTTCGCCATTTCTCCAGCCTTGGGCAGCGGGTTCACCAAGGCCGGGCTCAGTGCCATTAGCATCCCGGTGTACATCGTAATAGGCAAAGCAGATGCAATAGCCTCCCTTGCAACAAATGCGCAGCGCTATGCGAGCCTCATCAAGGGGGCAAAGCTGCAGGTTCTCCCAGGCAAAATAGGGCACTATACATTTCTGGCCGAGTGCACGCCGTACGGAAAGAAAACTAATTCGCTTTGTATGGACAGTGAGGGAGTTGATCGTGCCGCTGCACACCAACGGGTGAGGGAGCTTGCCTTCAATTTCTTTGAGCAGATTCTGACTGAGAAATAGGTTATTCCATTCATAGAATAGACATCCTGAGTGGTTTCACGAAATGAGCAAATGAAAACATTGAGGTCTTTTTCTTTGCGCACATGGTTCTGTTTGTAAATCCAACATTCCTTATGGCAATAGCGTACCCTTTAAATCCTAATTGACATTAACCGAGAACAATGCCACAGTTGAATAAGCCGGTCAAAGTACTGAAAGGCCTGTTTTGGGGGAGAAGATAACATGAAAATAAGGTTCCATAGGGAAGTAACATGGCGGACAATACGTCTGGCCATCATCATCTGGGCTCTCGGTACTTCACTTTGCTTTGCCAGATCCGATGTCTGGAAATTTGTGATCTTCGGAGACACCCGTCACCCCGATCCGATGACGACGACGGGAATCAGTCCTAGACTTCCTGAATTGTCACAGGCCATTGTCGCGGAAAAACCTGAGTTGGTGTTCTACTATGGCGATTTAATTAATGGGTACTACACCAATAAACACTCCCCGCTCTTTCTGAAATACAGGTTTCAGTTCGACAACTGGCTGGTAGCCATGAAACCCGTCTATGACAGGGGCATTCCTGTTTATATCATCCGTGGCAACCATGAATATGGCGCTGAAGGCCTGCCGGATCTCAAATTATTCAGGATCTACGAGGAATATTTCGCCAAAAAAATGCCGCAAAACGGGCCGGAAGACGCCAAAGGACTGACATTTAGCGTCGTCCACCGGGGGGCAAAATTAATTGGCCTGGATCAATATGTCGGGGAAAAAGGGGAGGTGAATATGGATCTGGCGTGGCTGGAAGCAGAACTTGCCAATAACTCCCGCCCTTTCATCTTTGTCTATGCCCACGGCCCTGCCTTTCGAGTCATGAAAATGCGGCGCCATCCTTTTGATTTCTTTAACAATCATAAACAGCGCGATACGTTCTGGGGAATGTTGAAAAAGTATCGGGCTCCTGTCTATTTCTGCGGCCACGATCACCTTTACAGCCGCAGCCAGAAGGACGGGATTTTCCATGTTTGCGCAGGAAACGGCGGTGCCAACACTCAGGATTATGATCCCGCCCAGGTAGATCAGGTATTGCAGAATCTATATCCTACGATCCAGGTGCCAAAGGAGAAGGCAGGAATCGCCTTTATGGTCGTCACCATTGATGAAAAGGCAGGAATCGCCGGAGTTGAAACCAAACTGCTTCAGGAAGATGGCCGCATCATCGTGGGCGACACTTTTTCCTTTAAAGCGCTCTGGTAAAAATACAAATTTGCACCATACACATTCGAGGGAGCTTATTGAATGCGGTTTGAAATGATCAGATGCTTGACAGCTTGTTTTCTATTCCAGCATGTATCGGAATGCTTCCTGAAACAAACACCGATGACCTTTTTGATGTCGTAGCAGCTTTCATGCGTGAAAGGTTGGACTGGCTCTGGTTCCTGGATTATACCATTGAATCGCCTATCCCT
>CAYMTB010000201.1:0-6791 GCA_964393225.1 uncultured Syntrophorhabdaceae bacterium | reverse complement strand
GGCCTACACAGTTCGTGTAATATATTTCAAAGTCATAGTCCGTTTTTTTTTGGTAGTGTTGAATAAAATTTCTGTTTTTACAATATAGTTATGTCACTCCATAAAAAAGCCGTTCTGCTCTAACAGGTCTTCGTGCATCAGATTTTGTGCACTTTATCATACTCTATAATGTTGTTGTGTGGAGGCTGTTGAAGCAGATTGTCAGATTTGGGGCTATAGTTGGCCACGATCAGACGAGTCAGATTGGCCTGTCGCAAATGACTTTGGCCGTATCGTTCAGAACGTGGACTTCACCAATGTCAGGGTTATGGATGAGCAGATCCGAATCGATCTCTTTCCTGATGAACGTGTTGTTGCTTTCCATTAATTAAGGTTGAGTCTTATCCCGGCCCATTTATCTCATCTTTCAGAACACCGCTCAACTTGAAAAGCAGTACCTTTCTTTCTTTAATCTCCATCTTCTCGCCTGTCTGAGGATTTCTCCCTCTCCTGGCATATTTCTGTTTCACGATAAACTTGCCGAATCCGGAGATCTTTACATTCTCATCCTTTGCAAGTGTTTCTTTAATGATATCAAAGAATTTGGCTACTACGTCATAGCATTCCTGTCTCGTAAGACCCAGTTTCTCTTGTGCTTGTGAAGTGATTCCTGATCTTGTCATAGCTTTTTTCATTAACTCCTCTTTATATATAACTTTCTTCATCTATTTTGATATTATACTTAATAAATGTCAATAAAATTTTAAGGATATGACGTTAGCTCCGGAAATAGCAAGATCATAGCGGGGGCCTGCCTGCCCTTCAAAAAACATGATAAACCCGAGGAGCGCCGCCAAGATGGATACGACCATCAGCCTTTTGTTCATGGCTGGGAAATTTAGACCGAATATAATGAACACACAGGCGCTGAAGGCAAGACAGAACGGACAGTAAGTGCTGTGAGCTATCTGCCACCCGATAAGAAAAAACTCTACACCAACCGCGGCGGAGATCAGCATGGTTCTGATATGCGTGGCCATTCTCCCGAACGATCCCGCCACAGCGAATGTGCTTGTGAAAAGTACAATCATGTAGACGATTCCGACCCACTTCAGGTCAATCCCCATAAAGGTCCCTTTGAGGTATAAACAGGATGTATCGCAATACTCGTAGGCAAGCATGAGCGCAATCCCTATAAGGGTAAGGAGGATATTGAGGACCTTCGTTATGATGTGCTTACCGGCAATCTTCATATTCACGCACAGCCCTCCTCATCCGGAAAAGATTCAGGCTATTTTCCGGGATACTGGATAACTGTCGGATTACCCTTTGCATCTTTTGGGGGTATCCCACAGGTCGTTGAACAGGAATAAAGAGAAATTCCTATTACCGACAAAAGAACAAGAGCAAGCAATTTCTTCATTCAAACCTCCTTGGCAATTATTGGGACACCCGCAAGTGGACCGGTCGCCCCCGACATATATGTTCAATGTTCTACGTTCTATGTTGTGTTCTAATCTTGAACCTCTAACGTTGAACGTTGAACTTCGAACGTTGAACCCCATAGAGGCTTCCCCTCTCGACCGCTGTGCGAGCTGCTTCATTGCTGTTTTTTCAACGTTTCTTTTTTCAGACGTTCAAGCGCGCTCAGAATTTCCGGGCCACCGCTATGCTGTTCAGCTTTGCCGCCCTGGTCTATGACACAGGTGGGGGTTGCGAGTATCTTGTCCTCTTTCAAATAAACGTTCAACATTTCGAATATTGGTTTAGCGTCGAAGGATTTGAATTTCATCCCTTTATTTTTGAGATATTCCTCCAGTTTAACCTGATCGGTTATTTTCTCAAGGGATGCACCAATCAGAACAGACCGCGCAAGAAGTGCAAGTTCAAAATCCTTCTTCTCATTCATGATGTAGAGAAAATACCGTGAATACATCACTGAGGCCTTAGAGAACGGGGTATCAACAAAGGTGATGTTGATGATACCCTTCTTTACCAGTTCGGTAAGTATCGGCTCTATTTTTGGCTCCATAGCCCTGCATGGCGGACAGAAGTAATCCGTATATATCCTTACATTAATTTTCCCTGTCCCGAATGAGGGTAGAGGCGGATCATCCTTTTTCACTATTACGCCGGAATCCGCGCAGACAATGGATGATAAAGCAACAAAGAACAAAACTGCAAACAAAATAGAGATTCTCTTCAGATGCATGTCCTTAACCCCTTTCTTATAATAGTTTTTTTATCTCTTCCACCGACAGTACCCTTCCAACACTTTTTACTTTGCCGTCGATTACGATGGCTGGTGTTTGCATAACGCCATAACTCATGATTTCTTTGATATCTGTTACCTTAACGATCTCATATTCCGTCCCTTTTGTCTTTGCCGCTTCCTCTGCATTCTTAGCAAGTTTCATGCAGTTCTGACAGCCGCTTCCCAAAACTTGAATCTTCATGAAAGTGTAACCTCCTCATATGTATTCTTTACAGCTTACTATAAAATAGCGTTGAATAAATAGCCTACAATAATAATTGCTGTGGCAACAATCCCGGTAAATACTGCCAGGAGCTTTGGCTTGAGGACATTGCGAAGGATAATCAGCTCTGGAGCAGATATGGCAACAATGGACATCATGAAGGCAAGTGCTGTACCCATGGGCAGACCTTTTCCTACAAGGGCCTGAACAATTGGAATGGTGCCGGCGGCATTCGAATAGAGCGGAATACCCAATAATACTGCCACAATCACAGCAAAAGGGTTGCCCGCCCCCGCATACTTCACCACAAAGTCCATTGGAACATAGCCATGAATTAAGGCCCCGAAACCGATCCCGACAACAACAAAAATCCATACCTTCTTCAGGATATCTTTTGTATAGCCCCGGGCATATTCAATCCGTTCCCTCCATGTGGGAACAGCCATTTCGGCCTCACCCATCTTTATCTGGTATACGTATTCTTCTACGAGATGTTCCAGTTTTAACTTCCCTATGATAATACCGCCAAAAAAGGCAACGGTAATGCCTGTCACAGTATAAAGGATGGCAATCTTCCACCCGAACAGACCCCAGAGCATGACCAGGGCTACCTCGTTTACAGCAGGTGAAGAAATGAGGAAGGAAAAGGTTACCCCCAGGGGCAGTCCTGATTCAATAAAACCTATAAACATCGGCACTGCAGAGCAGGAGCAGAAGGGTGTAACAATGCCAAGCAAAGCAGCGAGAAAATTTCCTGCATATTCCCGGTGATGGCCGAGGAGTTTGCGCGCGCGTTCAGGAGGGAAGAAGCTTCTGATAACTGCAACCGTGAATATGATAGTAATCAAAAGCAGAAAAACCTTTGCCGTGTCATAAAAAAAGAAATGGAGTGTATCGCCCAGTCGTGTCCCGGGTTGAATCCCCACCAATGTGTAAACCAGGGTGTCAGCTAAAAAATTAAGCATGAAATATGCCTCGTGGCTTGCACTTTGTGAGAAAATTATCCCCTATCTTTTGCATAAACAAACCTGCTGTCTTTTTACGGTATTTTCAATCACTGCTGTAACGCAGCCGAAAAAGTCCGTTATACACGGCACTTCCAGTTTATAGATCATATCTGCACCGCTCTTTTTCGATGATACAATCCCCGCCTCTTTTAATACGAGAAGGTGCTTTGAAACGGTCGATTTATCGGATTCGAACATTTCATTAATCTTTGAAAAGGACGATTCACCTTCCTTGAGCGCCTCAATAATCATCAGCCTGACCGGGTGAGACATGGACTTAATGATTCTGCTTCTTATTTCCGCTTCTTCGAAGGTTACCATGATGTTTTATCCTCTAATTTTATTATTGGTAAAAATACCAACGTACCAACATTTTTGTCAAGAAAAATTAAATCTATAATATACAATCAGCAACTGCCTTCTTCAATTCGCGTTTTCTGTGAACCATGAACAAAATATGGTATATATTCTCAAAGTGCTGAACATGGAGGACATATTATGGATTTGATACAGACAATTATGGAAAGAAGAAGCATCAGGGCATTCAAACCTGACCCTGTTCCGAGAGAAAAGGTGGAGGAGATACTGAATATCGCAATACAGGCCCCTTCGGCCATCAATTTACAGCCATGGGAGTTTACCATCGTGATGGGTGAGGAGAAGGAGAGGCTGAGCAGAAAACTTGTGAAGCTGTATCGCGAAAAACAAATCTCCTGCAGCCCCGGTAATGTAAAACCCCTTGCCGATAGTTTCACGCGAAGGGGGGTCGCATCCTTCGAACTCATGAACCCGTGCCTCGAACAGATGGGGACCGATTTTAACAGATTTGTAAACGAGGGGAGCTGTAATTTTTATGGTGCCCCCACTGCAATCATCATCTGTCTCGACAATGCCTTTTCCAGCGCCCGGCTTGTGGATATCGGGATTGTGCTTGGCTATATTACGCTTATTGCATATAATCTCGGCCTGGGCACATGTCCTATCGGGCTTATCAATGCCTACGCGGATGATATGAAGGAGCTGCTCAATATTCCAGACAATAAAGACGTGGTCATAGGCATTGCAATTGGCCATCCCGATTGGGATATTCCGGTAAATAAGTTCAAAACACCGCGGGAGAGCCTGGATAATTTTGTAAGGTGGATAGAATAATATGTTTAGCGTTCAGCGTATAGCGTATAGCGTATAGTCTAAAACAAGACCCTGCAGATGAAGCTTTTCAAAACCGTTATTCTTCTGATCATAATTGCATTGGTTGCGGTTGCCGGTTATTATGCATTTTATCCGGATGTGTCGCGACTTAAGAAGGAAAATCCAAAGAAGACCTCCTTCATGGAATATCGTGAAGAGGAGTGGAGGCAGCAGGGCAAAAAGATAAGGATTCAAAAAAAGTGGGTATCGCTTTCAAACATATCCCCCTATCTTATAAAGGCAGTGCTCATTACTGAGGATGATAAATTCTGGTCACACCAGGGTTTTGATTTTGATGCGATTCAGAAGGCCATCGAAAAAGATATTAAGAAAAAAAAGTTTAAATTCGGCGGGAGTACTATAAGTCAGCAGCTTGCGAAGAACCTCTATCTAACTCCGTCAAAAAACCCTGTAAGAAAGTTCAAGGAAGCAATTCTTACCTGGAGGATTGAGCAAAATCTTTCAAAGAAGAGGATTCTCGAACTCTACCTGAATGTCGTGGAGTGGGGGGAGGGCATATTCGGGATTGAAGCGGCATCCCTCCGTTACTACGGTAAACCGGCTTTTCAATTGAACCCCGACGAGGCTGCCCACCTTGCAGTCATACTTCCCAATCCAAGAAAGTATCGTCTTGACGGGTCATCCGGATATGTGGAAAAGCGGGCTAAAATCATTTATGACATCATGGTAAAAAGGGGTATTGTAGAGCCGGAATATGAGGATGTTGAATAGCTACGCAGTTTTTTTCAATGTTTCCTTTGTAAAGAATGAGACTATGAGTGCAAGGCAGTTGATGAAGAGAAATACCAGCAAGGCCTTCCTGTAAGCTGACGGAGGATACGCATCACCGATCTTCCCTGCACTATCGAGAATGTAACCGATAAGGGGCTGGAATACAATCCCTCCGAAGAATGAAAAAAGGTTTGCAGTACCAATGGCTGTCCCGGCAATTTGAAGAGGGAAGAGTTCTTTCACGTTGGTAATCGCAATAACAATAATCGAACTTGTCGTAACGCCCATTACAAAGAAAATTGCATAGAGCGCAGGAACGGGTATGACATTATAGAATGCTGCCATAATTACCCAGATGATGACGTTGCATATCGATGCGCCCACAAGGACCTTTTTTCTGCTTACCACAATTTTATCCGAAAGGTATCCCAGAAAGGGCCCGCCAAATACCATACCCGCAGCAACCATTGAGAGGATATTGCCGGCTCCGGTTTTTGTCATCCCGAACGTATCGAGGAGATAGGGCCCTGCCCAGAGGCCGAAGAAACTGAAAAGTGTACCCTCGGCAAAGAACAGCCAGATGGCGATGGCCCGGAAGTGTTTATCCTTAAGCACCGATACAATACCTGCAAAAAATCTCCTTCCGGATTCCCTCGGCATGATAGCCGTATCGTCCGGAGCGGGGACGGCCTTTTTATTGGGGCTGTCAACTACAATAAGCCATGTTAAAATGGTAAGAACAACAGTAATGGCCCCGGTCAGAATAAAGGCTGCCCTCCACCCGAAGTTCTGTGTGAGAATGGCAAGTGGCGTTGATGCCGAGAGCCATCCTATTCCCCCTATTGCCATAAAGAGGCCCATCGTTCTTGCGTATTCCCTCCCGTGATACCATTCAGCAATAACTTTCAGTGAACAGACAAATGTGGCAGATACACCAAAACCTACAATAATTCTGGATAATGTTGCAAAACCGAAGGTCGGGGCAAGCCCGAAAAGAATGGCGCCGATTGCTGCGATAAACCCGAGCAGTGTTACCGTTTTTCTGGCGCCCCAGGAATCGGAAAGAAGCCCTGCCGGTATCTGCATGATTGCATAAGAGTAAAAATAGCCCGATGCGAGTACGCCAAGGGATGTGCCGCTTATCTGGAATGTATTTACAAGTTCAGGCGCAACAACAGCGGGGCATACCCTGTGAAAATAAACAAAAAGGTATTGAAGGGCAAGAATCCAGAATATGAGCCAGCGGGAGTGCAGGGTTTTCATGGCGACAGGATTCAGAATAGCAGATTGAATGGATAACGAAAAGAAAAATGATCATTTGATTTCACGAAGTAAACACGCCTGGCCCCGCCATTTTGACTGCTGATGGCTTCAACTCGTCGCACAACGCTGCCTGTATTAGTTT
>CAYMTB010000200.1:0-6804 GCA_964393225.1 uncultured Syntrophorhabdaceae bacterium | reverse complement strand
TCTTTCGGTCCTTCCGGGCCCGGAACCTGCTTCATACACACAGCATATTGTTGTGTGTATGAAGCAGGTTCCGGACCCGGAAGGACCGAAAGATGCATTTGTAATAGATCAAGAAACGATGAAAGTTCTGCCGCAGGGGATTCCACCTGTGCTAAGTCTCTTCGATGAGAATGCGCTTGAGGCGGCGTTACGCTTGAAGGATATTGACAAGGAAAATAATAAGGTCACGATTTTGACTGCGGGAAACCGTATATCCATCGCAGTGGTGTTGAAGGGGCTTTCGTCAGGCGCAGATGAGGTTGTGAAGGTGGAAAACGATCTGTTCGAATCGGGAATTCTCGACAGCATGGGAACTGCAGCCGTGCTGGCGGCAGCCGTTAAAAAAATGGAAGATGTCGATATTGTGCTGGTCGGTAGACAGTCGGCTGATTGGAATGCCGGAGTGACCGGCATCGGGTTGGCATTACTCCTGCGAAGACCTGTTGCAGTAAATGCAAGAAATATAGATGCGGATGGATCGCATCTCCTCGTTGAAAGGGTAATCCCGGGTGGATATGAGAAAGTAAAAATGCCGTTGCCGGCGGTTGTGGTTGTAAGCAATGAAGTAGGAGAGTTGCGATACCCTTCGATGATACAGCGGAAGCAGGCTAAGCAAAAACCTGTCCATAGTTGGAAATCCGGCGACATCAGCTTCGACGAGAATTATAAAAATAAGGTCGTTCTTCGCAAATTGTATCCGGCTGAAAATAGAAAAAGCAAATGTCATATTGTAAATGGTGCCACCTCTGAAGAGAAGGGAAAGGCACTCGTAGCGCGATTAATTGAAGATAAAGTAATTTAATAGACTGAAATGGCAGGCGTTTTATCCAAGCTATTAAAAACGCAGCATGACAATATAAGGATTGACAGGAGTAAGCTTGTGGGCAAGAAGCAGTTGCGATATGAGGAAATTGTGAGAGGGATGAAGCCGCCCGAGGGATGGTTTGATGTTTCTCCTTATAAGTGGAAGCAGGTCGAACCCGGAACTAAAGGGGAGAAAAAGACCTTGTTCGGCCTTTGCCGCGCTTGCATGCAGGGTGACTGTGCCACCCTAGTCCACATGGAAGACGGCATCGTGGTAGGTATAGAGGGCAATCCGGATGCACCGCCCAATTGGGGCACCCTCTGTTCCAAGGGAAAAGCCGAGATCATGGGGCTGTATAATCCTTACCGGATCAAGGCCCCGATGATCCGAACCAATCCGGAAAAGGGTCTCGACGTAGATCCCAAATGGAAGGAAGTCTCCTGGGACGAGGCTCTGGACTATGTGGCCGAGGGTCTTAGAAAGGTGAGAGAAAAGGATCCCAGAGGATTGGTGATCTGCGAGGGCTGGGGGCAACGGGATACGATCCTGCGGGGACCTTTTGGCCAAGCTTTCGGCACACCGAATGAAACCGGCTCCCATGGCGCCCTCTGTACGGTCCATTATCCATCCGGCCTTGTTCATGGAGGGTATCCGGTGGCCATTGTGGATCTGGAATATTGCCAATACCATATTACCCTGGGTCGCTCCCTGGGGCCCAATTTCGGTTCCGTGCCGGGCATGCGTAGGCTTGCAAAGGCGCTCGAGAGAGGAATGAAGCTCGTAGTCGTGGACCCCAGGAGCTCTTACGAGGCTGCCAAGGGAGAATGGGTTCCAATTCGACCCGGAACAGATCTGGCCTTTCTGCTGGGCATGGCTCACGTTATGTTGCATGAGGTCAAGGTTCTCGATGTGTGGTTCCTGAAGAACCGCACCAACGCCCCTTACCTGATCGATGCGAAAGGCGAATACTGCCGGGATCCACAGACCGAAAAACCGATGATGTGGGACCAGATAGAGAACCGTGCAAAAGCGTACAATGCCGAATTCAGGGATATTGCTCTTGACGGCAGTTACACTGTTAATGGTGCATCTTACAGAACTGCCTTTGACCTTGTAAAAGAGGAGTATAAGAAGTACACACCCGAATGGGCCGAGGAGATCACTACGGTATCCGCAGCAACGATCCGGAAACTTGCCAGGGAATTTGTCGAGCATGCCCGCATCGGGAGCACCATCGAGATTGATGGTTTTACTTTTCCCTTCCGACCGGTGTCCCTGAATGTCGAACGCAACGTCACCAACCGGCGGGGAGGTACTTATGCCGATCTGGTGGGGAAGATCATAAACATGCTGGTAGGAAGCATTGAGGTTCCTGGTGGGTGTATGAGCTGCAGCTTTCGCGGGCCCATCATGGGGCCGACCAAGGACGGCACGACAACACCGCGGTACGAGGCCGTACCCAAGTCTTTCGCGTTTCCCCCGACCCATGCGACCATGCAGGAATTCTATCCACACCAGCACACGGCTCCTCACCTCGTGCTCAACTCCATTCTCCACCCGGAGAAATGCCATCTTCCCTATAAGGTGGACGCATGGCTCTCTGTCGGTGGTAATCCAATCCGGCATAACGCACAGCCCGAAAAATATGTGGAGGGATTTAAGAAGCTCTCGTTTGTAGTGAGTGTGGCCTTTCACATGGACGAGCCCGCTATCCTTGCCGATGTGCTTCTCCCTGAACACAGCGCGCTGGAGAGGTTGCGGGTGGCCCCATTCTATCTACAGCATCAATCCATAGATAACGAAGTAAGCGGGCTGAAGATGGTACAGTTGAGGGAACCGGTTCCGACAATTTTCAACACAAAACATGCCGATGATATCTTCATGGATCTGGCCGAACGTCTCGGCATCCTCTATGGCGAGGGCGGGCTTTACGACCACCTCAACCGGAAGCTGGACTGGGTGGATAAAGAGGACGGCCTGAACCTGAACGGGGAATGGAAGCTGGACATCAATAGCAGGCACACCGTGGAGGAGATCTTCGACCGTCAGCTGCGCGGCTGGCCCTATGGCGGCGGAGAAGGCATTAAAGAGCTGAGAGCGAAAGGCCACATCGAATACTGGAAGCCGAAAAAGGAGTTCTATCTCTACTACTATTTTCCGGACAACCAGACCCGCCATCCCATGTACTTAATGGGCCTAAAGGAAGTGGGAGATCGGCTGCGGGCGAACCTGCTCGAACAAAATATTTCCTTCCCTATGATTGATGATATGGAATACATCTTTGATCTTTACCGCCCGATCCCTTATTGGGTGGAGAGCTCCGAGTTTCGAGGTCCCGCTGAAGGGTATGATCTCTGGGCCATTAACTGGAAAACCCCCAAAATGACGAACGATGCAAGCAACCTGTCGGGAAATCCTTGGCTCGCTGAGATCTTCGCGAAGGATCCTTGGGAATCGGTAATCCTGCTCAACGCCGTAACAGCATCAAATAAAAACCTTAAAGACGGAGAGTCAGTGATCGTAGAGTCGCGATACGGCATAATCGAAGGTCGCCTTAGGGTATCGCAGCTGTTTCACCCCGATGCGGTCGGTATAGGGGGCTACTATGGCGTCGGTACGTGTCAATCGAACCCACTGAACCGGATGGGGCCCAATTTCAACACCCTCCTTTCTATTGATCCCAAGACGCTGGATGCTGTGAGCGCCGGTCAGGATACGGCTCCTGCGGTGAAGATCTATAGGAAGGAGGAGGGCCGGTGAGATACGGAATGGTTATAAATTTAAAAAGGTGCACAGGCTGTAATAGCTGTTCTGTAGCTTGCAGGGCTGAAAACGGTACACCGCCGGGAATTCTTTATCACCGGGTGGAAAAATATGAGGCTGGCAAGTACCCTGCTGCGCGCATGCAGTTCCGACCGATACTCTGTATGCATTGCGCAGAACCCGCCTGTCTCGAAGTTTGCCCGACCGGTGCTACCTACAAGCGCGATGACGGTATCGTCCTCATCGATCACAGCAAGTGTATGGGTTGCCGGTACTGCGTACTGGCCTGCCCATACGGGGCGCGCCATTTGCTAGAGCGCATCGTTAATTACTTCGGAACATCCGTCAGTACTCCTTACGAAATACTGAAGCAGAAGGATTTCGATACGGGAACAGCAGTTAAGTGCGATTTCTGTGTTACCCGGCTGGAGAAGGGACGTTTACCTGTATGTATGGAGACGTGTCCCGCTCAGGCAAGACATTTTGGCGATCTTGACGATCCGCGAAGTGAGATTTCAGAATTGATTGCAATTGGCCGCGGCACGGTGCTTAGAGAAGAGCTCGGTACAAAACCATCAGTATATTACATCAATAGCTGAAGAGGTAGGATAATGAATCAAACAGAATGTCAAAGGGAATGGGGCTGGTTCATTGCGATTTATGTATTTCTGGCAGGATTGGGCGCCGGTATTTTTCTATTCAGCTTCATTCTGATTTCCTTTGATAAATTTACGGCCGTGGCCCGGCTGGGTGCATTTATAGGACCTTTGCTGGTTGCTCTTGGCAGCTGCATGCTGCTTTTTGATCTTGGGTCGATAATGAGAGCCTACAGAATTTTTACGACACCGGCCACGCTGATGTCGTCGTGGATGGCACGCGGTGCCTGGATTTTAACAGCTTTTATTGTTCTCGGACTAGCGTACTCCCTACCCTCATGGAGCATTTTCGGCGGGCTCCCCTGGAATCAGTCATCGGGTTTTGGTCTTGGTGTGGGCATTTTGTCAGCCCTGCTCGCCATATTGGTCGCTGTCTATCCTGGCTTGCTCCTAGGGGTGATAAAAAGTATTCCGCTCTGGAACACATCCGCGCTGCCGCCGCTTTTCTTTCTGTCGGGCATGGATAACGGTTTGGCCGCTCTGGTGCTCATATCCCTGGCATTCCCGGCGGTTGTCGGGGCTGATGGCCTTCACATGCTCGGCCTGATCGAAATGGGCATCATCATCCTGATGCTGGTATTTTTAGGCGCTTATATTGAAATCGTCCGTCAATCGGGAGTGATTGCCACCGCATCGGTCCGCCTGCTGGCAACGCCGCTTTTCATCGGCGGGGTCGTCGTAGCCGGTCTGCTGCTGCCGCTTGTTTTTCTTATCTGCAGCAACTATGCGGACGATGTCGCTTATGTACGCCTGCTGGACGGCGCAGCCGGTATTTTAATCCTGACCGGTGGACTGTTGTTGAGATTCAGCATAATCAAATCCGGTGTTCGGATAGTGGTACGTTGAAAATGGCCGACATCATGACAAGGGAAGCATCCACAATGGAACAACCATCCGGGGCGGACATCGCCTCGGGCAGGGCCGTCTTTTACGATCTTCTGGCCGCTGTTTTCGGACGCTTGCCGGACAGGGGATTGCTTATAAAAATTAGAGACGGGGAGTTTGGACGTCTACTAGGAAAGTACGGGTGTTTGGACGAAAAAGGCTTTCGGTTGGGACTGGACCGGATCTCGACTTATCAGGTTAGTATTAAAGAAAGATCCGGGGAGGAGGTACTGACCGAACTTGCCGTGGATCGGACGAAAATCATGAGGGGTACCGGTGACGCCGGCATGAAGCCTCCCTACGAGGGCGTCTATCGTGGGGGCAAGCCCGGGGTTCCCATTTTGAAGGTTAAACAGTTTTACCGTAAAGCGGAACTTGTACCGGGCGAGACGGTTAATGATTCTGCCGATTATCTCTGTGTAGAGTTGGATTTTATGAAACAGCTCTGCCTTCGGGAAAAGGTACTGCGACATGGGGACGGAGAGGCCGGGGAAAATATTGCGCTAATTATCGCATTGCAGGAGGAGTTTCTCGGGATGCATCTTGGAAGCTGGGTCGGAGAGTTTTGCCACGCGGTGGGAAAGTATGCCTTCACTGATTTTTACCGCGGCTTTGCTCTCATCCTAGATGCGCACATTCGCTCAGACAGTAAGCGGTTGAGGAGTATCCTACAATAATTGAATCAGATCTTATTTAACATGAAATCCATTAAGATATAACTTATGAGAAAGATGGAATATTTCTGAAAGAAAAATGATTAGCAAAACAAACATCAAGATCAATAATACATGTTAGATTATAATCAAAAGGAGAATAGAATGGCAAATACATCAATCAACAAAAAGGAGAATATTATGACAAATGCATCAATCAACAAAAAGGAGAATAGAATACAAAGCAGGATAAGGTGGTCATTGATTATCATGTTCTTTGCATTCCTACTGATATCACAATATGTCACATATAATATTATGAATCAATTATTTCCAATAGTAATAGCGCTATCATTGTTTATTGTTTCCTGGATGCACGGGACTGAGCGCTACGGATATGGAAGAATGGCTGTGTTTTTTATAATCGTCTGGATTGTGAGTTGTGGCTTTGAAGCACTAAGCATCCAAACTGGATTTCCTTTCGGCCATTATTATTACAATCAATTTCCCGGACCACGTATACTGGAAGTACCAATAGCAATAATGCCGGCCTACTTTGGAATGGGATATTTATCCTGGACATTAGCTCACGTATTAACTGGCCAATACAGCAAAATACTGAGGGGGTCAAAAATAGTTACCGTACCGCTGATTGCCGCTTTTATCATGGTCATGTGGGATCTGGTCATGGATCCAATTAATGCTACTATAAAATCAATGTGGATCTGGAAAGACGGAGGACCATATTTCAACGTTCCTATCTCGAATTATTTCGGCTGGTTCTTTGTTGTTTTCATTTTCTTTCAGATATTTGCTATATTCATTTCTAGGTACGACAATAGAAGCGGTATAAATAGTCAAAATAAAATGTTCTGGTATGAAGCCGCAGTATTATATTGCTTTCAGGGTACTATTTCTTTATTGGACGCTATTAATAGTAGTGCAAATATAGAAATATACCACTCATTGGGATTAATTTCCGTATTTACCGTGATATTTGTAC
>CAYMTB010000199.1:0-6820 GCA_964393225.1 uncultured Syntrophorhabdaceae bacterium | reverse complement strand
ACACGCACATTGTCCTGTGGGCTGCAGGGCAGCCGGAAAAGCTCTCCGAATCAGCCCGCACCCTTTTGACGACGCCCGGGAACGTTTTGTTTTTTAGCGCCGCCAGTATCTGGGAGATTGTGATCAAACGGGGACTGGGACGGGAGGACTTCAAGGTGGATCCGCGTCGCTTAAGAAAAATGCTCATTGTGCATGGCTATACCGAGCTGCCTGTAACCGCGGAGCATGCCCTTTCGGTCGAGACGTTGCCTTTGCTTCATAAAGATCCTTTTGACCGCTTGTTGCTGGCACAGGCCCGTACAGAAGGGATGATGTTGATTACGGTTGATGCTTCAGTACTCCAATACCGGGAATCTGTTCTGGCTGTTTGATCGGAAAAAAAGGGCGTAAGTTGCCAAGATACGAGGTTACGAAGATAGGCAGTTGCGCCTGCCGGCCGGCAGACAGGTAACTTCGTAACTTCTCATACCAATTTGCCGTCAATTGCTAACCGAAATGCCTGACAGCGGAAGCACACATCCCCTCGCACTTCCGCACTACTCTCCCGACCATATGTAGTGCTTGCATCGCTTGATGTGCAAGGACGGAGGCTACCCGAAGATGTTCAGTGCCTGCACATCATCCCGCAATGCGGGAACACTCAGCTTCGCTACACAATGGTTCTGCGGTCGTTCCGTGAGTTGTGCTCAGGGAAGGCACCCCCGCTTTAATTTACCGAATGACGGCGAATTAGTATCAACTTTGCAACTTCGGCTGTAAGCATTAACGGCCATACCAATTTCAGCACGGAAAAAATATTGCGATTATTTTCCATACCCATGCAATTTTTCTTGCATTTTTGTAATATTCTGGTAAGAATAGTAATAGTAAGAGTAGTAAGGAGGAATATCCATGAAAATAACGTCAAAAGGTCAGGTAACCATACCAATCGAGATAAGAGAACAATTAGGGTTATTGCCCCAGACTGAGGTCGTATTTAAAATTACCGGCAAGGAACTGCGTCTGATAAAAACGAAAGAAAACCCGGGGCGGGGGAGAAACATTGTTGAAAGGATGCGCGGGAAAGGTACAATAAAAATGACTACCGATGAGATTATGGAATTAACAAGGAGCTAAGCTTGGAAATCCTTGTGGACAGCAATGTTATCCTCGATGTTTTGACTGAGGACAAAAAGTGGTTTCAATGGTCATCAGACACATTGGCCTATTGTGCGAATGACAATATTCTTGTTATTAATCCGATTATTTACGCTGAAATATCGGTCCGTTTTAAAAATATTGAAGACCTCGAAGAAGCGTTGTCGCCGGAATATTACAGGAGGGATCAGCTTCCATGGGAGGCGGCATTTCTGGCAGGAAAGTGTTTTATCGACTATCGCGGAAAGGGAGGAGAAAAATATGATCCTCTACCGGATTTTTACATCGGAGCTCATGCTGCTGTAGCCGGGATGTCGCTGCTCACAAGGAATGATAAACAATACAGAACATATTTCCCGAAACTTAAACTAATATCACCCGGAGTTTAACCGATTTGGACCAGCTTGGCATAGATGTAGGAACTGTAAGCGTTAAGTACTTGCGATGGAGAGGCAAGAAAGGGAAGGGGACTATCATTTCAAAGGGGAGTTATCCCTACACCGGCGATTACGGCAACCTTGCAGAAATCTTAGATGATATTGTAATGAAAGAGGGCAGCGACCTTGAAGTGGCTATGGGTCTTACCTCGCAGGATATACAAAAACGTATTTTTACAATACCAATACTTCCGAAGAATGAGTTAAAGGATGCCCTTAACTGGTCTGTATCAAAAATGGTATCCACGCCCCTTGAAGATATGATCTATGAATATTCCATGCTTGGTGAGGTTGACGAAAGGGGTACAAAAAAGCAGGAAGTGCTCTTTACGGGTATTCAAAAGACGGATGTCGATAATATCCTGTCTGCTCTCAACCGGGCAGGTTTTCAGAGGATCAGCCTGCTGACGGATATCGCCTTTACCTTTGAACCGGTTGTGGAGAAGGACGACAAGAACTCTGTTGCTGTTATTGATGTTGGCGGCAGACAGACCGGTATTTATATCTTTTGTAACCGGAAGCTGTGTTTTGTAAGGGATATAATGACTGCCTCCGAGAGCTTTACCGATGCCCTCATGAGCGGGCTGAATCTTTCTTATGATGATGCCGAGAAGTATAAGCGTGATTTTGGATTTCACGATGATGCCCTCGCTGCTTTAAGTATCCCGCTTGAAAGGCTGTCGGGTGAGATTCAAAGGACTTTCAGCGTCTACAGCCAGAGGTGTCCGGAAAAACCGATAAAGAAGGCATTTATTACCGGTGGAGGGGCGGAAATTCCCGGTTTCTCAAGTAAACTGGCAGAGTCTTTGATAGAAGAGGTAGACGTGCTGCGTCCTCCGGTTGAAATTGATGATGAATATTTACCGTCTTATGTCCTCTGCGTTCACCATGAAGGCCTTATCAATCTGCTGCCTGAAGTGATCAAGGCACAGGTTAAGCAGGAGATTTACAGTAAATGGACCAGGATCGGGACGGTCGCAGTAATCTCGGTGCTGGTTGTACTTTCTTTGAATATCCTGAACAAATTGAACCATGCAGATATTTCCCTCCATGCAGAAAAAACTGTAATTGATGGGAAAAACAAGCAGTATGTTACATTCTCAAAAATAGCAGCGGCGGGTACCCAGTACAGTGAGTTTGTGGCAGTTCAAAATGAGATAAAAAAGAAAGACGTCACATTCATTGCCTTGATGAAATATCTATCTGCAACCCTACCGGAAAACATACATCTGAAAGAATTAGAGTTTGACAGATATAACAAGATAATTGCAGGTATTCCGAAGGATCCGATAAAGGAAGCGTTACTCAAATCAGAGAAGACCATTAAAGAAGGGGCATCGGGGGTTATCAGAGAAGCCTTAACCGGCGATCCCCAGAAAGATGCCGCCGCTGCGCTGGCTGCCAGGAAGGCTGCCGAGGCATCAGAAAAGGATTATGGCATAAAAATAATCGGATATATTTATGGTGATGTTGATTTAGTTGAAACTGCCCTGATGAATATAGTAGTCAGATTGCAGAAAGTAGGTTTTTTATACAGCGTTGATATTACCCAGAAAGAGATAAAGGATATCAAGGGGCAAAAGGTTTTGGAGTTTATGCTGACTGCACGGTGTATGATGTATGAAATTTAAATTCAAGATGTTCTATGTCTGGCTTGCAGTGCCTGTGATAATTATTATTTTATGGGTTTTTGTTTTCTATATGCCGTTTTTGGTAAAGATAAAGCAGAAAGAGAAAGAACTTTCGAGCCTGAAGCAGGAAGAACAAAAAATTGAACTTAATATCAAAACCGCTATCGATGTAAAAAAGCGAAGCGAACAGGTCAAATCTTCAATCGTTGAAATACAGATGCAGCTGCCTACGATCGACGAATTCCCGGATTTTATGATTAAGATGCTTAAGAGTATAAGAAAAGAGGCAGTATCGCTGAGCAGTTTCAGCAGTAATTTCTCATCGCTCGGAGGTGAACCCGGGTTATTGCTTGTACACCCGGTTTTCGAAATCGGCCTGAAGGGTAAATACATAAATATGGGGAAGTTTCTCGATGATCTGGAGGATGGGAAGGTCTATAGAGGGATTTTAAGGGCAAAAATATCATACGACGAAAAGGAATATCCTGCTCTAACTGGAAAATTTGCGGTAGAATTTACTGCACGGAGGTCGGGTGTCCTTGAAGGTAAGTAAACCGGTTATCTTTGCCCTTGTATTTGCAGTTGGTACTATTCTCTATCTCTTTGTGTTTTCAGGGAAAAAAAACCCGCCGGCTCCTGCGCCGAAACCACAGGCGGGCCAGGCTGCCCCGGCGCAGCCGCAGGGTGTTGCAGCGGCCGTGCCTGGTGCCCCGCAAACGTCTCCAGCCGCGCCGCAATCTCTTGCTGGAGCGGAGAACGCGAAGCTCAGGGCTCAGGTTTATGCCAGGCTGCAGGCTACTGAATGGGGAAGAGACCCTTTTGCTTTTCCGGCGTACGTTGAGGAAAAGCGTAATGAGCAGTCAAAAGGGTCTGCCAGACTTGCTGCAATTATTAAAGGAAAGAACGGAAACGTTGCTATTATTGACAATGAAGTTGTTAAAAAAGGTGATATGATTGGTAGTGAAAAAGTTCAGGAAATAGGTAATGATACGGTCGTCCTTATTAACAAAGGTGTGAAAAGGACAATCACGATTGAAGAAACGCCGACAGCAGATGTTGAGATAAAAGTAAAAAAGAGAGGGAAGTGATGAAAAACCTTAACCTCACCGGCATTAAAAGGCACGGCTTGGTAGTATTTGTTTTGCTATGCCTTTGTGTATCCTGTACCCATTTTGATAAAACAAAGGATGCAAAATCTCCTGAGGGCGGCCCCGGGGAGATTTCCAGTCCTGTAAGCGCATCAGTGGAGCAGGAAAAGAAGATAGAAATTATTAAACCAAAAGAACTTTATTCGTTCTCTTTGCGAGATGCCGATGTGAAGGATGTGCTCCGCGCTGTCGCAAAGCAGACAAATTATAATATGGTGATAGAGCCGGATGTGGAAGGCGAATGTACGGTCGATTTGAAGGATGTGACGCTCGAAAAGGCAATTGAGTATATTGTTGAGCCATTGGGATTCAGCTATAAGATAGAAGGCAAAACAGTATATGTTTCAAAACCGAAGCTTGAAACAAAGATGTTCCCCATCAATTACTTAGCGTTGAGAAAGCTTGGGGACAGCACTGCGACAGGGAGTACGGGAGGAATGTCAACAGGAGGGGGTGCGGCTCCAACGGGAGGAACGTCAACTACTTCCGGAACGGGTGTGTCAGCTGCTGGGGGGGCTACGGGAAGCAGTGTTTCACTGAGAAGTATTTCGGACTCGGATATCTGGAAGGTTCTGGAGGCTAATGTTGCAAAGCTCCTTTCCAAGGAAGAAGGAAAGGTATTTGTGAATAGTCAGGCCAATATGGTAGTTGTCACAGATTACCCCGGGCATTTGAAATCAGTGGCAAAATATCTTGAAGGTATCGAAGCCATAATCCACAGGCAGGTGATGATAGAGGCGAGGGTTGTGGAGGTTGTGCTGAACGATGGATATAAAGAGGGCATCAACTGGCAGGTTCTTAATGGAAAATTATGGGACTATACGGTAAATGTGGGTCAGCAGTTGAGATCTGCGGGCTCCATAGTCCTGCCGACCACGGCCGCGGCTGCTGCGGGCTTAACCGCTACGCAACCGCCGCTTTTTGCCTTCTTTGTGGGAAGCACGACCCTTGATATAAACAATACCTTTGTGGAACTATTGAAAACACAGGGAACAGTGAATGTCGTATCCAGCCCCAGGATTGCCACCATGAACAACCAGAGGGCAGTCATAAAGGTTACAAGACAGGATGTCTATTTTGATGTTCAACAGAGCACAGCTACATCGGGAGGCGCGACGCCTACGGTTACATATACCCCCCGGTTCATTAACATAGGTCTTATGCTGGATGTGATCCCCCAGATAGATGACGCCGGGAACATAATTCTCAACATCCATCCGATGCTTACCAACAAGGTAGGTGAAGTTGCACAGCCAATCAGCACCGGTGTAGGTGCCCCTACATATACCTACGTTCCTGTTCTCGACGTAAGGGAGACGGATACGATGGTAAAGGTAAAGGACGGTGATACGGTTATCATAGGCGGTCTTTTACAGGATTACAAAAAAAGTGATGTGAGCGGGATACCGGGACTCATGTCGATCCCTCTTTTTGGCAAGCTGTTTTCATATACTGTGGAATCGACACAGAAGATAGAACTGGTGATTCTACTGACGCCGAGGATTATTTATGCCGGGGATAGAAAATGAGCATCATCCTTGATGCGTTAAAAAGGGCGCAGGAAGAGAGAAAGAAGATTACACAGATGGGCTTTCCCAAAATCAGTACAGGAAAGACGACTAATAAGCAAAAATGGGCCTTCTACGGAGTTGCGGGTGGACTTGTATGCCTTATTTTAATTGTTGTTTTTTTCCCTTTTCAGAAAAAACCCGCACAGGTACAGCCTGCTGCTGTAAAGAGTCAGCCCGTTACTGTTGCCATTCCGGCGAAGGTCGAGGCTCAGGCTAAGGTTGAGGCTCCTCCTAAGGTTGAGGTTCAGGCTAAGGTCGACGTTCCGGCAAAAAATGAGACTAAAATAAGTGTTCCCACATATCCTGTTGCCTCAACCCAAGACAAAAAAGCTGCAGACTCCCAGCCTTCACAATTAAAAAAACAACCCGAAACAGGGCAAAAGACAGCCGCTTATGTGCCCAGAAGGAAAGCCCAGTCAAAGCAGCAGGCACCGGATACTCAGAGCAAAATGCTGCCCCAGGAAGACACAAGGGCAGTAGTAAAGAAGGTTGATGACGAAAAAATCATGAATACCTTCAATGAGGCAATAGAAGAGACAAAGGCCGGCAGGCTGGAGATTGCAAAGGGATTATATCTTAGTATCCTTGAAGAAAAGCCCGATTACGTGGAAGCCCTCAACAACCTCGGTGTTATAGCCATGAAGCAGGATAATTTGAAAGAAGCCCTGCTTAACTTCAGAAAATGCCTCGGATACAAGAAGGATTATGCAAAGGCGTATAATAACATCGGGCTTGTTATGATGAAAACAGGAGACACCAAGGTTGCCGAAGAATATTTCAGGAAATCTATCGAGATGGACAGTGACAAGGCAGAACCTTATGTCAATCTTACTGCTATTCTAAGGGGTGAAAAAAGGTATGACGAAGCCTCCGGCTTGCTGGAATCATTAATCAAC
>CAYMTB010000198.1:0-6837 GCA_964393225.1 uncultured Syntrophorhabdaceae bacterium | reverse complement strand
GAATTAAACTCAAAACTCAAAACTCAAAACTCAAAACTCATTTTTTGCCCTGCAAAAAATGAAAAAGGTTTCGTTCTCATCATCGTCATGCTCGTTATTGCCCTGCTTTTCCCCATCGTCATCGCTTTCAACACAAGAACACAGGTTAATCTTCTCCAGGCGGGGAATTTCAGGGATAACGTTCAGGCCCTGCGTCTCGCCCGCTCAGGCGTGGACGGGGCAATAGGCCTTTTGAAAATGGATGATCCTGCCTACGATGCATTAACGGATAAATGGGCTATGGCTTTTCCAGCAATAGCGGTAGGAGAAGGAAAGCTGACGGTAAAAATAGACGATGAGGACAGTAAAATCAATATCAACAAGCTTGTTGAGTCAAATGGTATAAACGTGAATGTCTATTTGGAAAACCGCCTGAGAAGGCTTATAACACGTCTCGGCGGAAAGCAGGAAGTGGTTGATGCGCTTATAGACTGGATGGATATAGATACCGAACCCTTCGGCTCACAGGGCGCTGAAGATGAATATTATAAGGCACTCGGATATTACACAAAGAACGGCCCTCTTGATTCACTTGATGAACTTTATCTCATTAAGGGATTTGACAAGGACCTCCTTGTCGATAAAGGATTGAAAGATTATATTACTATTGCCCCTACTGATGGAAAAATTAATGTTAATACGGCTAAAATTGAAGTATTATATGATATCCATGAGGAGATCAGGGAAGGACTTATCGATGAGATTGTCCGCTACCGTAATGAGAAGGAGTTGAAAAACGTGACAGATGTAAAAAATGCAATCGGCATAAATGATACCCTTTTTGCAAAGATGGCGCCTTATATAAAGATAAATTCAGCTATCTTTACTGTTCACAGCAAATATACAATCGACAAGGTTACAAAAAATGTGGACGCCATCCTGAAGAGAGACGGCAAGAACATTACTACAATCTCCTGGAGAGAATATTGAAAAAAAGGGTATCCTCCATTGTCCAGCACAATGAGCAGTGGCACGGGGCAAGCTTTTCAGTCACCGGGCATGAGCTTTCGGAGTTTCAGATTCTTCCGGAGAACACCCTTGATGTGCTGAAAGATACATTAAAAGAATCTGAGTATGCCATGTCTATCAATACCTCTTCGGGTTATGTTATGCACTTTTCGTTCCCCTTTGCCGGCAGAAGGAGAATAAGCCTTATTATCAATAATGAAATCGGGAACGTGCTGCCTTCCGGCATCGAAGATATGACAACCGATTTTCAGGAAACGGGGAAGGGAAACGTATTATCTGTGGCAGTGCCAAAAGACACCATCAGTGAATTGGGGATCAACAAAAACTTAAATATCCTCACCCTTAATACACTTGCTGTTTTATACGCATTCAAATGGCTGAACGTTACGGACAGGAAGGATTATGTCTTTATCAATATCGATGGAAGTGTGGCATCCGTCATGGTATTTCAGCAGGACACGCTTACATATCTGAGGCATTTTTTTTACTCATTGGAATCAAATTTGCTGCTCGAGACATTTGAAGAAATTTTAAGCCGGAAGGACCTCAGTGTCGCAGCATACTACATGTTCAACAGCAATGGGGACGTCCATTTGCAAAAGGAACTCATTGAAAAGAACTTTAATATTGAGATAAACACGCCATCTCTAAAAACATACATCAAAGAAGGTGATTGCCCTGAATGGCTCTGGGCAGGTATTGGAGCAGCGCTTCTGTCAATCAGTCCAAAGGGCGAGATCAACCTTTTGAGCAGCAAACAGAAACAGGCATCGCCTGTTAACAAGGTTTTTCTTATTGCCGGCGGAGGCCTTGCAGCGCTTGGGATCATTGTTGTTTTAATGTATTATCTCAATTATTTTCTAAAAGTGCGGACTTACAGTTATCTGGTTTCTGAACAAAGCAAGATTTACAGGTCGGTGTTCCCGAAGGCCCCGCCTGTTAAAGATGTTGGCAGGGTATTTGAAGATAAGATAAAATCGCTTGAGAAGGATTTCCATGGAGCCGGAATAAATGTTTCCATGCCGCCGCTGCAGGTGCTTGCCGAAATCAGCAGCAGGATAGATAATCAGATCGATATAAAGCTCAACGAATTTACGTGTGATGAAAAGGAATTCGGCATTTCAGGGACAACGGTATCATTTGCATCTGTCGAAAAAATTAAAGCGAGCCTCGGGCAGATCAGGGAAATCAAAAACATTGATATACAGAGTGCTGATATTGCTGCCGGCAAACAGATCAGGTTCAAAATAAGAGGGAAACTGTGAAAAACCTTCTGAATATACTTTCATCCCTCCCTGAAAGGGTCTATATTGCCATCTTTATTTCAATATTTCTCATATCGTCAGCATATGCCTACATTTTAAGCGATGACGCCCGCATACTTGACCAGCGGATAGCCCAGAAACAACAGGAACTTGACAAAATCATCAAACTGAAGGATTTATACCTTGCCAAAAAGAGGAGTTTTGACAGGACCATCTCGAAGAGCAAGCAGGAAGCGGTTATTTCCCTTACACTGCTCGAAGAAGTAATTGCAAAATCGTTTATAGGCGGAAAACTTAACATGTTGAAACAATCAACAACAAAAGAGGATAAAGGGGGCTCAATAGAGGCCTTTGAGGTAAAAGTTGGCGGCGCTGCACTCGGAGAGGTTATAACATTTATTAAATCACTTGAGGCTTCAGGATTTTTTATAAAAAAACTGCAATTGAACATGCCGGCAGCCGGCCAGACGGTTATCGATATGTCCGCAACAATAACAGGTGGATAAGGCAACTGACAGGGAAAGGAAAAATGGAAAAGGGAAAATGGAAAATAAATATTACAAGTTTAAAGCTCAACATTCCGGGTAATTTCAGGGAATTACTGTCAAAAATCAACAGGCAGCATCTGCTTTACGCAGGCTCGGTAGTCTGGTTTTTCATCCTGCTTGTTGTTGTCCTTTACCTTTTCTTTCCACACCAGAAGTTTGTAAAAATTGCCTTTCAGAACTTCCTCTGCGGAAACAGGATGATAGCTTCTATCGAGGGTGCAAAAATAAGACCCGTCGGGGCAGTGGCATCAAAGATTGTTTTCGGCCATGATGAATTGCAGGGAAAACCTCTGTTTGAAATCGAGAAGATAAAGATAAGCTGGAATCCGTTTTCTCTCGTGAAGGGTGTTCTCAGCATTTCTTCTGATGCATCGGCATACACAGGAAAAGTGAAGGTAAACATCGAAAGCATTCCGGTCATCATAAACTCTTTACCAAATATGAAAATAACCTTAGCGAATATAGACCTCGCTAAATACCCGGAAAACAGGCTGCCATGGTTCAAGGGGGTAAGCGGCACATTAAACGGATGGGTAAAAAAGGATATGCCGCTTTATGCGCCCGAGAGACAAAAAGGCAACTTCTCCATTAATATGCGAAACGGCGAGATTATGGAGATAGCGATAAAGAACCTGCCGCGTCTCACAGTTCCATATAAGGATATTACCATTGAAGGTAAAATAGACGGCGAAAGGATTAATTTGACCAAAATTGTTATTAACAGCTCGGGCAATTCGATAAACGGCAACGGGATAATCGAAGCAAACGAGTTTGAACAGAAGATTGATTTAAAATTTAATTATGAAGCAACAACGAAAAATGCACCGCTTGCCGGAAAGGGAACAATTATCATCTCCGGCAGCCAGTGGTCGCCTGACATCATAATTACCCCCGAAGCCCCTGAACAACCACCAGTCGAGACACCTGCTCCACAGAAAAAGTGAAAAATAGCTGCATTGCGGTTATTTCTCGGTCATTGTAACAACTTCCTTCACTTCACATTCTATGCATTCCTGCATTTCCCCTTCTCCGAGCGCCTTAACGCTATATATATAAACAGGTTTCAATTTCCCCTTCACGGCAACAGCATCAAGCCCTTTTACCCTTATTTTCCATGACGGGTCCTTTTCCATGACGGGTCTCAGTTTTTCAAGGGTAAACTCAGTTATGATAATATCCGCTTCATACTTCCTTGTCAGGCCCTCAACGCGGGCACCAAGGTTTACGTTATCCCCTATTACGGTATAATCCATTTTTTTCCCTTCAGCGCCGATATTCCCTACAATAACATCACCTGTATTAAGGCCAAAACCTGCGTAGAGGGCCTCCCTCCCCTCTGCCGTCCATTTTTCCTGGAGTTCTTCCAGCCTCCGCACCATATGGAGCGCGCATTTTGCCGCACGCTCAGCATGATCATCCTGAGGCAGAGGCGCACCCCAGAAGGCCACAATTTCGTCGCCAACAAACTTGTCGAGTGTTCCATCCCACTGGAATATGATGTCTGTCATCTCACCGAGGTATTCATTCAGGATAGCTACAACCTTTTCCGGACCGTGCTTTTCTGAAAAGGTAGTGAACCCCCTTACATCCGAAAATAATACTGTTACCTCTCTTCTCTCGCCACCGAGTTTTGCAAGGTCAGGGTGCTTGATCAATTCATTGACAACCCTTTCCGTTACGTAACTGGAGAACATACCTCGGATTCTTTTCGCATAACGTTCCTCAGTAGCATACTTATAGGCATTAATAACAAAATAAATGATGACAATATTACCGCTTGAGTAGACTGTATCAATCCACAGGTCTTTTTCAAAAAACAGATTGTATGATATTAAAGAGACGGCGGCAATCAAAACAGAGGCCAATAAAGCGCCGAATATTGCTTTGAGCCGAACGATTAAAAGAGAAAAAAGTATGCCGGTTACGATTACAATCAACACATTTATGAGGTTTGACGCTTTTACAGTGAAGTCGTTATGGAGGATTGCACCAATTACACTCGCATGCTTTTCAATTCCAGGCATAACGGGCGAAGTAGGTGTAACACGCAAATCATAAATACCTATCGCTGTTGCACCGATAAGGACAGCCTTATCCTTTATGGCGGACTGGTCAATTTTTCCTTCAAAGAGGTCTACAACCGATACATGGGGGAAAGTGTCCTGGGGCCCGTAGTAATGGATCAATGCCCTGTTCCAGAAATCTGTAGCAATGAACTTGTCCTCTAAATTTACCCCTTTTGCAGCGTTCAATATCATTGCCTCCATCGGCATCCCGAGATACACTCTCGCTGTCTGGAGATCAATGGAGGGGTACATTTCGCCTTCATATTCTATTGCCAATATCTCCCATCTAAGTACACCGTCTTTGTCCGGTATCATATTAATACAGCCGAGGGTATTCGCCCCGCGTACAAGATTTTTCAAGGGCATCATAACATTCAGTCCGCTTATAGGGGGGAAGATTTCAAAATTTTTTGATTCACGGATCATGGGATAAGCATAGTCAGGAAGGGTATCATATCGGATCCCCTTCTTTTGCCCCTTGAATTCAAAAACAATCGGCAGAATCACATTCCCTGCCCTTTTGATTGATGCAGCAAGAATTTCATCATCTTTCGAAGGTTCGCTGAAAATAATATCAATCATGATGACCTTTGCGCCCATATCTTTCAGCATGTCAATAAGAGCGGCTATTTTACTCCGGTCCCATGGCCACCTTCCGATTTTTTCAAGGCTTTTATCGTCGATGCCGACTATTACAACTTCCTTAGGCGGGGTTGACTGGCCGCGTATCTTGTAGCGTGTGTCATATACAAGTTGTTCAAGCCGTTCGAGGGGCAACAGCCTTATGATGGCAAAAGTTACAAAAATAGCTGTTATCAGGAGTCCTATAGAGATGGGTATCAGTAACTTTTTCATACAGGCCGTTTATTCTTTTGGATCTATATACTAATATGCTATATTTTATGAAATATGTTAAGCAGAAAATATATTTTTTTCTCCATCACCTCAAAACAATCGATCTGCGCCCGTAGCTCAGTTGGATAGAGCGTTGATCCCGGGAATGACAAAATACGTTGCCATTTTTACCTTCATCCTTTAATATGTAGTGCCCTGACTCCTTTCAATTCTCGTACCTCGTAAAAAGCGAGAAAGGTTCGGGGGGGTGTTCTTTTTACTATTCAATGTGCACCGCTGCATTTAATACGTCCCGGTTTTTAATGATTGTAATATTTCAAGGGATTATGCGATAATGCCATGAGATAGTAATAATGATCAGTGAAAAGGGGAGAGAAGACATGAATAAGGAAAGAACAGGAAATTTAAGGAAAGTGGCTGTTTCAATGCTCCACAATGTACTCCTGATGTTTCTTTTTTGTTTCTTATTTTCAGCAAGTGTTAATGCAACTGGAATAGATGATATAAAGAAGGCAGGGGTCCTCCGTCACCTCGGCATTCCCTATGCTAATTTCGTAACCGGCGGAGGGGACGGCATGGATGTGGAGTTGATGGAACTCTTCGCAAAACACCTCGGGGTGCGGTATCAATTCGTGAAGACCGATTGGCAGGATATTTTCGGCGACCTTACCGGCAAAAAGGTGGTGGCTAAAGGCAACGATATCGAAGTTATCGGAACTGTTCCGGTCAACGGCGATGTTGCGGCCAACGGCATCACTGTTTTACCCTGGAGGGAAAAGGCGGTTAATTTCTCAAAGCCTACTTTCCCTAACCAGGTGTGGCTTGTGGCGCGGGCAGATTCGCCTGTTAAACCAATTAAACCTGTCAAAAATATTAATAATGACGTAGCGGCAACAAAGAAACTGATAAAAGGACGTTCATTGCTTGGTAAGACCGATACGTGTCTTGATCCGTCCCTCTATGATCTTGAGTCAACCGGCGCCCACATCAAGCTTTTTAAGGGCGGCCTTAATGAAGTTGCCCCGGCACTGTTAAACGGCGAGGCAGACCTCACCCTGCTGGATGTGCCGGATGCACTTGTGGCTCTCCAGAAAT
>CAYMTB010000197.1:0-6887 GCA_964393225.1 uncultured Syntrophorhabdaceae bacterium | reverse complement strand
AGTAATACACTAAATGTTTGAAAAAAGTGTCTCATTTTCATTGACATATTCCGTTGCCGCTGCCCATATAGACGTACCATGCGTCACCAGTATCGTACGTGCGCGCAGACGACGAACAGTAGAGCCACGATTGAACGTTTGCAAATCCTTGACCATTAAGCCACGATGCAGGAGTTGATGAATAGTTTGTTGGAAGGCTTGCAAGTTCGATGATGTTGGGCAGTCTCCAATCTCCAGCATTAGAGCTGTCAGAAAGTCCACAATCCCCATTTTTGAGATTGTTGGCAGACGTCAAAGAGTTATTCCAGTTCATTGTTCCAAAACAGTTTGCATTTTTGAGCCATATCAGACCAGTGAGGCTGTCTGTAATCGTCCCGTTACTGTTGTCTGTAAATCTTGGACTTGGCGCAGAAATTCCTTGTGGGATGCTGGCACCGGATGACCATGCATTCTTGTTCCATGTCATGCCCGTAAATTTATCGCTTATTGTCCCATTCCCGTTATCGGTAAATATCGGGCTGGTATAATCAAGACCCCTCTGCAATGCCCCGTCATCCCCTGCCGCATAGCTTATTGTCTGCCCGGTCTTTGGCAACACCTGGAAGTCATTGCTCCCTGTCGGTCCTGCCAGATCTATTTGTATGGCCTTGCTGCTTGATGCCGACCAGTTTCCTAAGCTATCGCGTTCCTGAACGTATAGCGTATGCGTTCCCTCAGTAAGGGCCGAGGTGGGTGTAAAATAAGCAGTAGTCGTCTCGATAGCACCGCTTGTAAAATCACTGTTGTCTAGCTTGTAACGGTATGTGCCTGTGCCGCCGTTGCCTCCAGATGCCCACGTCCATGTAGGCTTTGTATTGCTTGTCGGCGTTGTATCTGGAATAACTGGTGCATTGGGGCCAGTAGTGTCAAGGGTTATGTTGTAGCTCTCTGATATGGACCAGTTGCCTGCTGCATCTTTAAATTTGGCGTATACTGTCTTCGATCCTTCACCGTCAGATAATTTCCAAATCTTACTTGTCCCATAGGTTTCAGGCGTAGACCAAACTGCATTGCCGCTTGCGTCTATCATATTTTCGTTCCTGAACTTCATCTCCGTTACACCCGTTACATCGGTTGCCGAAAGGTTTAGAGTAACGGTTGCATTGTTTGTAACAGTTGCCCCGGTATTGATAGAAATTGTACCAGCAGGAAGTGTTGTATCAATGGTATAGGTTTCGGTCTTTATATCCTCCACGTTTCCAGCATTATCGACGGCAAAAAATTTAATAATGGTATTTGAGGAAACGCTTATAGGGATCGAATAGACTGCTGAGCTTATCGTCGGCGTTGAACTGTCTGTTGTGTAATATATAGTTGCCCCTGTTTCGTTTGCAGTGAGTGTTACATTTGCTGATGAGCAGAGTTGTCCGATTGGATTCGCTGTAGTCACGGGGGGCATGGTATCAAACACAATACTGTCGCTGTAAATCCGTGACCATGTGGTATTTCCGGTTGCTCTGAATTTGACATAGACGGTTTTTGTGCCGTCGCCGGAGGAAAGCGTCCATGATTTTGTCGTTGCATAGGGCACCGTCACGGTATTATTAAATGACGCATCATTGCTAATCATCATCTCCGCAACACCATTTGCATGGGAGGCGGAGAGAAGGAGATTAACACTTGATTCCTTTGTGGTTACCGCTCCTCGCGAAATCGAAATACCCATATTGCCCGATGAAACCGATTGTCCGCTACGCACCGGTAAGATATAATAGTTGCTAGATCTATTATAGTAGTATGCAGTACCGTACATGTTGACATTCCATGTCTGGACTGTATTGCTTGCGTATATAGTAGATGACTGGTAGTTGAGGGTCGGCTGGACATTTATAAAGGGATGCCCTGCGGACAGGGCTGGGCTGTATTTTGAGAAATCTATAAGACTTAAAAGTTCTTTTCTGTTGGGCAGTCTCCAATCTCCAGCATTAGAGCTGTCAGAAAGTCCACAGTTACCGTTTTCGAGTCCGTTTGCAGCAGCTATTGCATCATTTAAATTTTTCGCTCCAAAACAGTTTGCATTTTTAAGCCATATCAGACCAGTATGATTATCTGTGACAGTACCATTGTTGTTGTCTGTAAAACGAGGAGAAAACCATGAAGTACCCAGTGTCAGATCTCCGTCATCTTTTTCTGCATAACTTATAGTTTGGCCTGTTTTGAAAAGCTGTATGGCTCCGGCTTCTTCTCTATGACGCACAAGCCAAACATAATATTTAGCACTCTTAAGGTCACCGCCTAGGTAACCGCTGTAAATATTGATATGTAAAGCGTAATCAGTACTGACTGCGCGCGTGGTTGATGACCAATAGGGGCTCGATTTAATATTTATAAAGGGATGCCCTGCGGACAGGGCTGGGCTGTATTTTGCCAGATCAATTAAACTTTCGAGTTCAAGTATATTTGGTAGTCGCCAGTCATTATGGCCTAAGTAATTCTGGGAGTTAAGACATGATACATAATCCAGTGCAGCCTGCCATGTCATTATACCCCCCGTGCAGCTCCCCACCGTCTGTGTTCCGGCATCTTTTGTCCATTCAAGACCGGTGAGTTTGTCAAGTACAGTATTACTATTTACAGGGGTTGTTCCATCAGGGTTTGCAAACCTTGGATCCGGCCATGCCACACCTGCCTGCAATTCTCCATCCTGTCCTGTACCAGTGCAAGTTATCTCTGTACCTGAGGCGTTATAGCACTTTGTTTGTCCAGTTTTAGGCAGAAATTCAATTGGATCGCCGATGGGCATCGTTGTGTCAAGGTTTATATTATCGCTGTAAACCTGTGACCAGTTACCCGTGCCTGCTCCATCCTTGAATTTTACATAGACGGTTTTTGTCCCATCCCCTGACAAAAGCGTCCATCCCCTGCTTGCTGTATAATTTTCCTCGGTTGCGCCGGTGAAGTTCTCATCATTGCTCACCATCATCTTTACACACACATTAGTATCAGAGCAGGTCAGTGTCAGCGTCACCCTTGTCTGCTCCACAACATCCTCTCCGTTGTTTATCACTATGCCACCGGTGGGCAATGCTGTATCCATTGTATATATTGCCGTCTTAACACTTTCTGTAATGTCGTTTGTGTCAACGGCAAAGAACTTGAGGGTGGTTGTTGCACTTATGCTTATCGGTGTTACACTATATCGAGAAGAGCTTTTCGTCGGGGTAGTCCCATCCGTTGTATAGAAAATCACAGATGGCACATCCGCCGTAAGCGTCACGTTTTGGGCGCTGTTATACAACCCTGTCCCAGGCGATGCCGTAGTTGTCAAGGCATGAGCCAATATCGGCGCTACCAATAATGTAAAGCAGATCACTGCAAGAAAGAAGAAGTTGTGGATTGGAAATTTGATAAGGAATATCGGAATATTAGAGTGCTTAAGTTGAACCTTGAACCCTTTTTTCGTTTCCACTACATTTACCTTTAAACGCTAAACAAATCTGTTGTGCTGATTCTCTGGTTTCTGAATTGCTATCATTAAGTCTCCTGAATCCCTTCCCCCTTATGGCTGGACACTGGACAACGATTAGGGAAAAATAATAATTATTTTCAATATGTTATATTGGTATTATACCCTACATTTAATAAATGTCAATGATATTGGTCACGCTTTTTTAAAAAACATCGGAGTTTATCAGCTTGATTACTGGTCGCGTTGCTGCTTAGCCGGGAATCCCCGATGATTTGCTGCACGCAGTTGTCAGGCATGCTTTTGGTTGAATCCCTTCCATCTTTTGGTCGACTATTAGCGCTTGTCTTGAGACATTTCTCGACACCACACATATAGTGACAAAATATTGCACTTCTTATTGCAACAAACGTGTAATCAGTAGTGCTTTTTTCATAGATTCATCCAGCCGACTATTTTTTATTTTCATATTGTTGTACTTCTTTATCCAACGATATTTCTTACCAGTTTTTGTATTCCTTCTGATATACACAATTGGGGTCGGACCAATCCCCAGTGAAATAGAGTAGCAAATTCATTTCACTGGGTAAACTAACCCACTGAAATAAGGCGTTTTATGCATGGAAAATGGCCAATTTTAGGGCTTAAAGTGCTGTTTTTGCCTGTGAAATGATAAGATATATCCGTCCTTTAGGGCTGAATATTTGACAGACGGCATCGTCGCCGGCTGACAAATATATAATCTTTTGTTGCATAACCAGACTGCCGAGGAGGATAGCATACTGTCTCTATAAGTTCTATGCACTAATGGAGGTGTGCTCCTGTAGCACGACTATGGAACGACCGGGAAACCGTTCTCAGGTGAAGATGAATGTTCTCGCTCATTGTTTAATTGGGCGAGACAATGTGCAGGGATGAGCCCACTTCAGGTAGTGTCCCCCCTTGCACATTAAGTGAGCCAAGCCTCAGTAACGGTCGGGAGTGGAATCCGGAGTACGCAAGGAATATGCCTTCATTAGTGACAAATAGTTTGAAGTTATTTCAGGGACAGAACACCGGGAGGGGGGCGGCATCGGGGAGAATTTGCCGCAGCGCTTACTGCAGCTTTAAATTTTGAGTGTTAAGAGGATAATCCATAATCCCTACTCCATAATTCAGTATTTTTAATTGCAGCTGAACAACTATTGCGGGCTACACACCGAGGTACGCCTCGATAATCCTCGGGTCGTGCTTGACGATAGTTGAGTCTCCTTCCATGACAATTTCCCCGTTCTCAAGGACATAGGTTCGCCGGGAGTGTTCCAGCGCCATGTGGGCGTTCTGCTCCACAAGGATCATTGATATGTGTTTTTCTTTGTTGATAAGCTGTATCAGTGCGAATATTTCTCGCGTAATAATGGGGGAAAGACCCATGGATGGCTCATCGAGGAGAAGAAGCTTCGGATTGGCCATAAGGGCTCTTCCCATGGCAAGCATCTGCTGTTCACCCCCTGAAAGCGTACCGGCATGCTGCTTTAACCGCTCGCGAAGTCTTGGAAACGTTGAAAGGATGAGATCATAGAGTCCCTTTTTTAAATGCCTGTCGTTGAGGGAATATCCCCCGAGTTCAAGGTTTTCTTTTACTGAAAGATCAGGAAAAACCCTTCTACCTTCGGGCACCATAGTGATACCGCATTTTACAATCTTTTCAGGCTTAAACCCGTTTATCTCCTGATTTTCGAATACTATATTTCCGCTCCGGGGTTTAAGTAGGCCTGAGATGGTTTTCAGCAGGGTGGTTTTCCCGGCACCGTTAGCTCCGATAACAGAGACGATTTCGCCAGGATTCACTTCAAGGGTTGCATTGTTGAGCGCTTGTATAACGCCGTAGCTTACCGTGAGATTGGATATTTTAAGCTGCATGGAAATCCCTTATCAACTGCACATTCCAATAACAAAATTACAAATTACAAATTGTTTGTGCGGAAAAACAGCACATCGTACATCAAGTGCGGCCTTTACGAAGTACGAACGACGAACGACGATGTACGGCTTTTGACGCCCTTGCTTCATCCCAGTTCTTCTCCAAGATATGCTTTAATCACCTTTTTATCTCTTTTGACCTCTGATGGTATTCCCTCCATGATTTTTTCACCAAAATCCATGACGACTATCCTATCGGAAATGTTCATCACGAGGTTCATCTGGTGCTCGATGATGATTATGGAGAGAGAATATTTATCCTTTATTACCCTTAATGTATCCACGAAATCGAGAACTTCTCTGGGATTCATGCCTGCCCCCGGTTCGTCGATAAGCAGCAATTTTGGTCCGGCTGAAAGCGCGCGCGCAAGCTCTAATCTTCTCTGATCGCCATAAGGCAGGCTACCGGCCGGATAATCCTCCTTCCCTGACAAGCCCAGGAAATCAATGATACCCCTCGCCCTTCCTTCAGCTTTTGCTTCTACGCTGAAGTACCTGTTTGTTCGAAATACGGCAGATAACGGATTATAGCTTTTCTTACTGAGTGCGGCGGAGAGAACATTTTCAAATACGGTGAGATTTTTAAAAAGCCGCATGTTCTGAAATGTACGCGATATGCCCATGCGTGACAGCTTGAAGGCATTAACATTCGTAGTATCTTTGCCGTATAATTTTATTGTGCCGGCATCCGCACGGTAGAGGCCTGTAATGAGATTAAATACCGTAGTCTTTCCCGCACCGTTAGGGCCGATGATCCCCAGCGTCTCGCCCTCTTCCGCGTAAAACGAGATACTATCGACGGCCTTCACGCCGCCAAAACTTTTTTCAAGGTTTATAACTTCCAGTATATTCATATATAGTTCAATTAAGAATTATGAATGAAGAATTATGAATTATGTATAAAAAAATATCATTATTCATTCTTTGACTCTCATGCGTTTATTCTTCACTGACTCGTTTCTCCAATTCCACATCCACTGTTCGCCATTTTTTATTATTAATTTTCTGTTTTTTTCCATTCTTAACTCTTAACTCTTAATTCTTCACTCTCTTTTCTTCGCCATCAACCCGTATGGTTTCCACATCATAAGTGCGATAAGCAGTATAGGTATAACTACCCACCGGTAATCCAGCACTTCAGCCGGCAGGATAATCCTCAGCCCTTCTATGAACCCCACCCATATAATACCTGCGTAAATTGTTCCCATGATACTTCCCATGCCGCCAATAATCACAATAATGAGAAAATCGATCGATTTCAGCATGTCAAAATTTGACGGGTGAAGAAAGGTATAAAGATGGGCATATAAAGCGCCTCCGAAACCTGCGAGCATGCATCCGTAAGCAAAGGCCATCAGCTTCATCCTTGACGTATCAATCCCCACAGAGGTTGCTGCAAGTTCATCATCCCTGATGCATCGCCAGAAAAGCCCGTACCGTGAATAAATGAGGTTCTTTGTGATCAGGATGACAAATACTG
>CAYMTB010000196.1:0-6916 GCA_964393225.1 uncultured Syntrophorhabdaceae bacterium | reverse complement strand
AGGTTCGATATAGAGTAGTCTGTGAAGTATCTGACCCTTTATGAGCGTTGTTTCCACGATATCCTTAACGTCTTTCGGTTTTACCTTTGTATAAAAAATGCCGTCCGGAAGAACCGTCACCAGCGGGCCGATCTGACAAAAGCCCTGGCAGCCTGTTTTTGAAACAAAGGTGCCCTCTTCCTCCTCCTTCAATTCAACAATTGCATTAATACCGGATTCCCGGATTGTTTTAATAAATTCTTCATATACTTTCATGGAACCATTAACCAGGCACCCGGTGCCTGCACACACAAGTACCCTGTGGGTTACGGCCTTCTCCCAGCAAAGATAGTCCGTTTTTATCTTATTAAAGCCTATGAGCGTACGATTCATTCTGAGCCTCCATTTTGATAATTTCGTCAATGATTTCCCCTGCCCTATCCGGGGTCAGCTGCCCATAAACATCCTCGTTTACCACCATCGCAGGCGCAAGACCGCATGCGCCAAGGCAGTTCACGGTTTCTACAGTGAAAAGCATATCATCGGTGGTATCCTTTCCATCCTGGAGATTAAGTTTCTTATGAATGGTTTTGTGCAGATCCATTGACCGTTTTACATGGCACGCTGTTCCATTGCAAACCCTTACGTGATATTTTCCTTTTGGCTTCAGGGTAAAGAGAGAATAAAACGTTGCGACCCCATAGACCCTGGCAGGGGAAATGCCTACAGAGGTAGCAATAAAGGTGAGAATCTCTTCGGGCAGATAGCGATATTCCGCCTGTACCGCCTGAAGGATGGGTATTAGACGTGATGAATCTCTCCCGTTCTGATCAATTATTTCCCATACTTTTTCAAATTTACGCAGTGTTTCCAAAATATCCTCCTTTACACGGCAGCCTGAAGCGCCATAGCAAGTTTTTTTGAAAGTACAACAAGTGAAGATGCAAGGTTCTCATGCTGGACTATAGCACCCGGCGGCACACTGATTTTCGTGTGAGAGAAATTCCAGATAGCACGAATCCCCGCTTCGGCCATAACATTTGCCAATTCCTGGGCGCTTGCCGCCGGTGTCGTTATTATGCCGATCTTTATGCTCATCCGCCGTATCATGTCGGGCAGCTTTTTTATATGAAATATCATCTTCCCGTCTACCTCGGAACCAATCTTTTTTTCATCAGAATCGAATGCTGCTATTATATTCAAGCCGTATTCCCTGAAACCGTTATAGCCGAGAAGGGCGGCGCCGAGATTGCCTGCGCCCACCAGAAATGCATCGGTCGTATTATTCCACCCTAAAAAATCTTCAATTGTCCTCATGAGACCGACCACCTCGTAACCCAGTTTCGGCTTTCCCACTACATCAGTCACCTCAAGATCTTTCCTTACCTGAATCGGGATCACATTAAGATCGCTTCCGATCTGTGTTGCTGATATATATTCCGCCCCTGTTTCTCCGTGCAGCTTTTTCAGGTACTGGTAATAAATAGGCAGTCTTCTCAGAGTCGGTTCGGGGATTGGCTTCATAGCCTGTGAACCTTTTCCGTCTATACCCGACATGTCCTTACCTCCTTATATTATGATATATATTTATCGATAAAATTATATCGATAAATATATATCTTGTCAAGGAATAATTTTCACTAAAAAAAGCCTCCGGTTCTGCCGGAGGCTTCGTTTCTCAATTTACAATTGAAGGTCAATGGGACGTCAGTGGGACGTCAGTGGGGCACTGCCTTTATTTATCAAGGTCTTTCAGAAGGTATATCCGTTCGTCGTTCCTCATCTTTTCGCGGAACTTGTCGTCACTGGTCAACAAAGCGGCGTCAATTTCATAGGCGGCGGCCAAATATACCGCGTCATAAAAGGTCACTTGACGTTCTTTCATCCAAGCAAAGCACTGACTGATCATCTGTTCAGAACAGTCAACCACGCTGATTTGAAGATCGAGGAGCAGCTTCATCTTTTGGCCCGCCTCGTCGGGTAACACTCTGCCCAAAATATTTGCGACTTCATAAGTCCATAAACCCGGCGCTGCAATTCTGACTGCACCGCTCACCCAGGCGTGCAACAGGCCGGTTGCTTTATCGTGATCCACTTCCTTTTCTTTTTCCAAGACCCACTTCAGAATAACGGAGGCGTCCACGATGTATTGTTTCATCAGTGCGATGCCCTGTCTTTGGCAAGAAATTCAAGAATATCGGCATGCGAATAGCCGCCTTCGCCTTGGCGAGGCGAAGAGGCGAGCAGCTGTTCAACGGCCGATTTACGGCGCAGCAGCTCCAGTTCTTTACGCAGGGCCTCGTTAACCAACTTGCTGCGCTTTCCGGCAGGAACGAGACTTTCAAGGTCTCTGCAAACGCTTTCCTCAATGAGGAAGTTCAATTTACGGGAAGTGTTTGGCATATTATACCTCCTCGTAATAAGCATAAAACTTACATACTATTATTACGCCATCAGGATGGGATGTCAAGAAAAATAATCGGCAGCGGTCACAATGGGGATATTGCGGAAGCTGCCGAGAGTAAGGAGATCTTTGTCTCCACTTATGATGCAATCGGCGTTGGCTGCCGCGGCGCACGACAGGAAGGGATCATCCGCCGGATCACGGCACACGCCGAGAATTTCTTCCTCAATCTCGACAATTTCGCAAAAAGGCAGTATCTCGTTTTCAATGAGGGCGGCAATTTCCTGAACCGTTAGAGAAAATTTTGGATAGGAGAGTACCCTTCTAAACTCGTCGAAGGTTTCGCGCGAAAAAACCGGAATAAATGCGACGGTTTTCCAACCTTCGGCAATCCGTGCCAGCTCTCCTGAAAAAAGAAGTGCAGAAACAAGGACGTTCGTATCCAGAACGACCCGGATCATGTCTCTTTCTTTCTCGCCCAGCGGATCGCATTGTTCACATCGTCCGGGGCTATCCCGAGTTTTTCCATCTTCTTCCGGATTCCCTCCAGGCTAACGCTTAGGGGCTGCATCCGGACAGGCGCCAGAAGGATTCGGCCATCTGCCACAGCGACATCGAAATATTCTACCCCCTTGAACTCTTTGACAATGTCCCGCGGCAGTGTAAGCTGATTTTTTGTGGTAAGTTTGGCAAGCATTCCTTACCTCCTTACAGTAAGGATACATTACATTCTGATATGCGTCAAGAAAAAAATCACATCTTGTGTTATCCATGTTAAACAAAACATCTTAGTTTTAGCCGCCCGCTTTGCTCAAACAAGTTGCACGCCGCATTTCCCGGCTGCCTTTTTTAACCCATCAACATCACGGTACGCAATAAGCTCGCTGGAATCATCAAGCGCCAACGCCCTCTTCCTCCCGATCGCACCGCAGTCGATGATGCCCACTTTCAAGATATCGTTGTTTAAAATAGTCATTTCAACATATTTTAATCAGGCGGGAAGACAAATGAACCCTTGTTCTTTGAAATGATTGTCAAGGGTGAAGGCGGTTGTAATCCCCAAAAACCGCATGGTTTCAAAGCTCACGCAATCAACAAGACTCAGCTTTTTTCTCTCAGCAGCAAGCATGATTCCCATTGCAGTATGATGAACAGCTTTGTCAATCCATTCAATGCGAAGGACAGGAACAATATCTTCCTGAAACAGCTTTGTCGCTTTCATGCCTAACCGGTTCTGCACGAGGGCACATGTTTCCACAAGGACATAATTGGTTGTCACGAGTGTTTCCTCGGACGTCAAAATATCCATCCAAGTTTTTGCTGCCACGGTATGTGTCACGTCGTCCTTGTCCAGGACCGCAATGAATCCCGAAGTATCTATAAAAATGCTCATTCGCCAAAAATCTCTGTCAGGTAGGAATTGTGAGAGGTTGCCAGGTCCTTAACACCCGATCTGAAGCGACCGGTGGCCGCCATCGCCCGTCTCCGAAGCTGTTCCTCTTCTTTCCCATACTTTGCCTTGGCAAAAAAATCAACAGCCTGTCTGATAATCTCAGCCATTGATTCATGCTGAGCTACGGCCATTTTTTTCAGCAAAATCACCTGTTCTTCCGGTAACTGTATCTGTGTTCTTACCATATATACCTCCCATCAGCGATTACACTTTGTATAAACATGATAACAGTTATGCGACAACATGTCAATATTCGTAAAAAGGCCGTGAAAAGTGAAGCTCAGTTACTTAATCACTTAATTACTTAATCACTTAATTACTTAATTACTATCTTCTTCTTATATCCCGGATCAATCTCTACTGCCATTTTGAAGAATGTTTTCGCAATGTCTGTAAGCCCCCTGTTATACTCAATCAGCCCTGTCAGATAATACCACTCAGGATTATAAGGGTCTAAATAGATGGCCATGGACAAGGCCCTTTCAGCAAAATCATACCTTCCGTAATAGCCGTATATCCAGCCGAAATAGGCAAAAGGCTTCGGATTGGTTGGATTCCTCGTGATTGCCTCTCTGAGGAATGCGTTCGCGTAAAGGGCAAGATTGTTCCTGTCGCCATGTATATCTATCTTTTTCTTTTTTACCCATGCATCCAGCATGTCAAGCTCTGATTTTTCCGGCAACTTTGAAGTAGCCTCTGCAAGCCTGAGCCATAACTCCGGATTATCCGGTTCCATATCCAACGCATACAGCAATTTGTTAATTGCCATTACCCTTTCAATCTTGATTGTGGAATTTATCTTTGTAGGCACATACGCCTGCGCAATCCCGTGCTTCATGACCGACCATCCCCACCAGGCATAGAACGGTACAAACAGGATAAGCAGAATAACGGTGATAATCAGGGAATAGTGATTGGGTGCTTGAGTAACTGAGTGATTGAGTAACTGAGTGATTGAGTGATTGGAGTGCTCTGTACCATGCGCCATGCGCTCTGCGCTGCCCTTTCTCGCATCTTCGTAACTTCCCATCTTCCCATCTTCGGCATCTCCCTTTCCTCCCTGCTTTGGGCCGTGAACTGTGAACCGTGAACCGTGAACATCTTCTCTCAAATGAACAATATTCCACGTCACCGCCATCAGCCCGAACCATGTCATGATAACTGCCGGGCAGCGGAATACAAAATCGCCCGTTGCATGGATAAGCGGCGCTATAATCCCCACTATACACCCAAATCCTACCCATTTCGACCATCGTGAATGCCTGTTTACCAGTTCCACCCACTTCCTGAAAACAACGACGATGAATGCTATGAGCGCTATGAGCACAATGGCCGGCCCTCCCCATCCTGTCTCTGTAAGCAGTTCCACCCAGTCATTATGGGCATGGTCCACCGACTTGTTCCATGACGTCGGCGGCTTATAGCGTCTGTATAATTCCTCAAATGTGCCCCAGCCGCTGCCGGTTATTGGAAACTTCTCCGACATCTCCCATGCATGTTTTGTATATTCGAGCCTTTCCTGCGCGCTGGCTGATGAAGACGAAGACGAAAACCGCTCCACAGTCCGGTCGAATGTAAGATAGAGATTATATGTAACAACCAGTCCGAAGAGGATCAAAAGGGCAGCGCCATACCGTCTTGTATCTTTTCTGAAACACAAAAACACGGAGGTAATGATAAATGCAGTTGCACATGCCATAATCCCGCCGCGTGAACCGCTGAGAACAAAACCGACCACAACGAAAACAACAACAAGGCCTGTAAGAATGGTCTTTGTGAAAATATCGCTCAAGGTCTTAATCAATTGATCCCTTGATACATCCTCGCGTATTTGCCGCAGTTTACGGCTGGCGCCGTTAATTTCACTGAAGAACAATCCGATGAAGATCGGTACCAGCATCGCCATATATGCACCGAAATGGTTACGGTAGATAAAAGTGCCGATTGATTGATCCTGTACAAAGGTGTCTTTCCACCACCAGATACCTGTAACAGCGTCAATCGACTGGAGCAGGCCGTAAAGGCTCTGAAATATTCCCATCACAACCCAGACCAGGATGAGCCTCTGCAGATCCTTTCTTTCCGTAACCTTACAAAAGACAAGTTCAAAAAGAGCAACACACGTGAGGAGCTTAAACCAGTCAACCCTTGTGGCATAAGGGTAAAGGCTCAACGGAAGCCATTCAGGGATATTTCCGCCTATCGTATCAAATGCCCGTTTATAGGACGCAAATGCCTCAGGGGAAAGCAGCCTTATTTTCTGTAAAGGCAGGGGCACGATCTGCATAAACACAAGCGCAAGCCCGATGAACATGAAAATATGTAAAGGACAGGTGAAGAAATTGCGAATTGAGAAAGTAGAATTTAGAATTTTGGGTGATGAGTGATGGGTGATGGGTGAAAGCTGCTCTTTTGTATTTTCCAATTCTAAATTCTTAATTCTAAATTCTAAATTGCTCCCCGTCTGCTCTCCCCTAACCCCTGACCCTTGACCCCTGACCCCTGTTTTCAACGCTGTGCTGATTACCGCCAGCCCAACCAGCACCCATACAGCAATCTCCACCGACACATATGCCCATACATGGACAGAACCGAATGCAAGGGGGAGGAAAATCCACACGGCCAGGATACCGTACTGAACAACCCTGTCAATCCATTGCGACAAAAAATACCTATTCATTATTTATTATTAACCCCTTCAAACTACAAACGATATTTTATGTAACAAGGATAAAATAGGAAAATCTTTTTCATTTAGCCGCCCGCTTCGCTCGACCAAGGTGGACAACTGCTGACAAGAGATTATATTTTTGTCAGCCGGCGACATTGCCACATGTCAAATATTCAGCCCTGACGGGCGAATATGCTAAATTTTACTTCCGCCCGAAGGGCATGGAGTATATCGGGTGCCAGGTCGGCAGCCGATACAATAAAACCGTCCAGTTTTTGTCCGCAGTTGTCGAGCGAAGCGGGCGGCAAAAAAGTTTTTTCTCTGTGCCTCTGCGAGAGATAAAGTTCTCTATTCAGCATTAAACGGGTTAAATCTCCAGAAGCCGTCGCAGCAATAGCGTTTGCATGTC
>CAYMTB010000195.1:0-6975 GCA_964393225.1 uncultured Syntrophorhabdaceae bacterium | reverse complement strand
CATGGGGACATTTCTATCGAGTTACAAGGGGACATTTTCATAAAGTCGCGACAAGCGCGAAATACCCCTATGCCAGCTTGCGTAACCTCCTCAACACCAGCACCATCCCCCGCGTGTCCAGACCGCAGTATTTTTCCAGTTCCCCCTGAATCCCCTCAATCTCATCCTCGTCCTTGCTCTCCCGCATCCGCCGAAAGTCCATCCGTTCCGTCCGGCACCTACGTCTTGGCTGCTGGAGTGCCCTTCTTTTGCTTATCCTGCATCTGCTGGGCCTTGTGCTCTTGTTTGCTTGCCATCTGTTTCTGACTCTTGTCCTTATTCTTTTTTCCGCCTTTGTCTCCCATTGTTTGACTCCTTTCCATTCGTTATTTGCGTTTTGCCACTATCCGTTGCTCGCGACAATACATTCTTGGATTCAAGGCTATACCCGGTACGGCAGATATCGATGTCGGAAATTGTCGACATACAATACGATACCGGGCTTAATGGCGTTGGGAATGTTGTTCGCTTTTGGCTTCGTTCTGAATCTTTAAATACCTATTACCATCACCCACCACTGAATCGGGTTTGACCACGCTATTTCCGTTGTTGCGAGTCACCACTTCCCCCGTAGCCAAATCAGGCCAACCAGGTCTTACAATCTTTTGTTCATTCTCTCTTTAATCCCATTCCATACGTGAGCCTGAAGAAAACAGTTTTTTGAGTTCGCTTCCATTTCAATATACTTCTTTATCGATATGGTAAGACCAAATAGTTCAGGTTCAAAATTTGGTCTCGCAAAAATATCAACCAGACCAATGACTCCTCTATGGGCCTTTTTCGCTATCTCAGAAAGAGGAATTCTTACAATGGAAGCGCAGCCCGAACACATGGCTGCAAATACTTCATCGTAAGCTCCGGACTCGTAGGAATAGAGGTGAATCAATGCCGAGAGTTGATCCGGGTTTGCAAGAAAGACGACCAATTTGGCAAGTCCTAGATCAATTTCTGATAGAGGTTTAAAAATTACATACTTATTGTTGTGAACCTTCTTAGGGAGCTTGGCAAGGAACTTGATGGCTATCTCGGGACTTTTTTTAACCTTCTCTCCCTCGGGAAACCCTGGCCCTTTTCCGCAGGAAAGGAAATATTCAAATCCTCCTCCGGGTACCATAATGTGATCAATAAAACCAAGGCCGAATTTCATGCCAGGACATCCCGGGGTATCCTGAGAAATATAAATAGTCTCGCCAGACTGAGCGAGTTTCAGGGCATTTAAAGAACAATTATTATGACACTTTCCAGGAGAGAATTGATGTGCATAATCTGGTATTTCATCTGATAAAATCACTGCAATTGGATTGTTAAGTTTTAATTCCTTGCAAAGAAAGCTTTCCATAAATACCTCCCATAAGACAAGTATAACACAAGGAATCTATTAGCAACTTAAAAATACACACGGACATCATTGGCATACGATACCGGCACCAGGAATTACCCGCCGGGAGGTGGCGTGCATTAATTAGCGTGATTAACCATGAAAACGATTTACGACCCGAGGTATCGGCGGTTGATCTGCAAGCTGAAACAAGTACGGCATAAGAAACAATTACGGCAGGTTGACGCGGCGGCGAGATTAGGACGGTCTAGGAAGTGGCTCGGTAAAATCGAGACCCATGATTTACGGCTTGATGTCCTGTGCTTTGTGCGCTTATGTCAGGCGTATGGAGTTAAAGCCAGCCGGTTGATCCGGGAATTGGAAGAAGAGCCGTCTGAGGACGACTCATTTTAGGTATTAAATTTGATTTCGGGGACAAGTCGGGGACAACTTCTGCATCTCAAACGGCGTATTTTGACATATTCGGCCTATTCTGTTCTGTGTCATAAATCAATAATAATCAACAATTAGCTTGATAAATGGGCGTTATTTTAAAAACGCCTTTTTGGCCTCACACGGTAGAAGTCGCAGGTTCAAGCCCTGCACGGCCCACCACGCTTCGCCCTTTGGGCTACGCGTGGCGCAGCCACGCAGGGACCGAAGGGTGAAGCGTGCCCTGCGTAGTTGACCTCTCGGACAACGAAGCATGGGCTACAATCACCAAAAACCGCCCTTCGGGCTACGCGTGGCGCAGCCATTGAGAACCTGAAGGACGAAACATGCCCTGCGTAGTTGAGCAGCACGAAACAAAGCAGGGCACATATTGTAATTTGGGTAGTGCGCAATGTCGAATGCCCCATAAGCTGACCGATGATGGTCATGTTGGTTCCATCCCCAGCCAAATTCGTTGCGAAGGTGTGACGCGAAGCGTAAGGTGGGTGCTTGAGAACCTTGGTTTAGCGCATATCGCTTGATACCGTGCAACGTCAATTTTGCTCAGGGGCGAGGAGGACCACGGAGATGGAGTACGGCGGAAGGGAAACTTCTGGGCCAGTCACGATAGTTCGCCGGGGCGGGAGCGAGCGCCGGGGACATCCGTTATCACCGTCTGGGATCCACTCGTATTGTTCCCGGGAAAATTGATCGAGCATCTTCGCTTCGCCCATGCGCCGATGGCCGCCAACATCCACGGGGTCAAAAAAGAGCCGAGCTGTGAAAGTTTTCTGCGGATCCTTGTTAATCAAAAGGAGCCCCCAACTATTATCCGGCCTCTTCACTGCGAATGCTGAGAGTTTTGCCACGTCGTCCGCCGGTAAAGTTTCGACCCTGACAGGGTGAAGATCGTGAGGCTTTCCGCCCGACTCAACCCAACGCGTGGCGACCATCTGCAAGGCCCAGTACGTCGCAAGTTTCCCGAGCAGGTGGCCGTTGTCGTCTGCGAGCAGCATCAGTTGGTTGCCCCAACTATTGCACCACGGTTCGCGAACCATGGTTCCCGGCTCAAGTTGCTGGAAGTAAGCACGGGAACCCCCGAGGGAAAGAAAGAGCGGAGCCACTTCGGCACAAACCATCGCGCCTTCGAGACCCATCTCCGCCTCGGCGCCGAAGCGGGAGTAATGGTATTCGGTGATCATCCAAGGAATTTTGTCCGACAGGCCGTTGAGTTTCCACTCGTTGAGGATCCCGCGGAGACGCTCAGCGCTCTGGAGAATCTGGGGGGCCGCAGGGGCGCCGATGCTGTCGAACGGATACCACTCAAAACTGAAGAACTGATAGTCTTGCTCGCGTCCGCGCTGCCGGAGGTAGCGCACAAAACGTGAATACCATGATTCTGGATCAGGCTTGGTTCGGAACCCCTTGTCTTGTTCATACTCGGTCTGAAAGCTCGGTCCGCCGATCATCACCTGCGCATCCACGCGGCGGAGGGCATCAACAAATTGGAGGTAAAGAGCGCCGTAGTCCTCGGGTTCGGTGAATTGTCCGTCTGGCTCCTCTCCCAACTCAATACCAGCAATGGGATAGCCGCGTACCTTCAGATACCGCAGAGCGTTGGCAGCGTTTTCAGGAGTGTCGTAGAGCAATCCGAAGGCCAGCAACATCGGGCGGCGCTTGACAATCTCGCTTTGGTAGATCATGTCAAAGCCGGCTTGCTCGGCATTTTTATCCATGTCGTTCTCCCGATGCCATGGATCGGTCGAGGAGACATAGATTCGACTCTGCCGGTATCCACAGCGGGAGTGCCGGAGAAAGTCTTCAAGCTCGTCATCTGACCGGATCCGGCCAAGCCTGATCTTTTCGACAGCGTAACCCAGAGCGTCGCGAATGTCAGTGGTGTTGGAAACCTGAGGCCCTGCTCCACTGCTTGCATGCATGAGGATGCGCAATTGCAAAGCTTCGATGCTTTTACCGAACCGGATCAACTGGCGTCCGCCTTGCGCAGCAGGGATGTCGATGTCAAGTTTTTGCCAGTCGCTCGGTTTCATGTAGTCGAAGTCTTGCTCACTAAGCGAGGTTTGGAGAGAGATTCGCGTAGCGTGTGGAAACCGCCATGTGATTTCGAGTGCATCCAGGCTTGAAACTCGATCCAACCGCACTGCGATCCACTGCGGATGCCGATCGTTGGGCTCGCCCGTGAAGTGCTGGTCGAGATAGGGATTGCTTTTCCAAAAGGTAACTGGGTTATCATCGAGTATTCGCGAGAATCCGTCATCATCTGCTTGGTCGGATGATGAGCCTCTACGGGGAAGCCTGTAGCCGTGAGTGATGTCGAGGACTGTGCCCGGCGTGGAATCCGATACCCAGTATCCCTGTTTTCCGCCCGGTTCGCTGAAGGTTCCCTTTCCATTCCAATGCCAGGTTTGGATGGCCAGTTCGGTTCGCAGGCGATAACTGATTGCTTTGAGACCGGCACCCTTCATCGCTTCCATGTTTTTGGGCGAAAAGAGGGGCGCAATTTGGTTCCGGGAATGCCCATCAAATGTGCCTCCGAAAGCCTCTTCTGGCACAAACCGCTTGATCGGCCCGTTTTGTGTTTCGATGGTAAGCTCGACAACTTGCGTTTCAGCGGAGCTCGTTTGAGGCGATGCGGCGGCCTTCGTCTCATGGGTAATGTCTTCTGGCCGCTCCGCCTTTTTTGCTGTCTGCCGCCCGGGAAGAAAGATCAGGCCAGCGAGGACCACGAGCGTTAAGCCGCAGGCAGCCCAAGCCAACAGTGCCCGAAGATGACGCAACGTCGTACTCATGCGGTTTCCTCCATCTTCGATTGAGCATGACCCGTCCGCCTGAGGACGCCCCAGTTTACGAGTCGTCCCCGGATGGCCGCGAGAAAGGCTCGGAAGAGGACAAAATACATGATCTGCCGATAGCCGAACCGCTGAGGAATAATTACCCACAGTCGGCCCAGCCGCTCGTGCTCAAAGCGGAAAGCCACGATACCACCGAGTAAATCAACGAGCGTGAAGGCCAGATAGTAAATGATCGTCTCGCGCCAAAATCCGGCAAAAATAGACACGATCATTGTGATGTCAGCGATGGGGGCGATGGCGGGCAGGATTAACTGAAACAAGATGGCATTGGGCAGTGCCGCCATACCCAGCCCTTGAAATTTGGGATGGAAAGCCGCGTCCCGGTGCTTCCACACGGTCTGGAGAATGCCGAAGGACCAGCGGAAGCGTTGTTTAACAAAGGCACGGATGGTTTCTGGCGCTTCGGTACGGGCAATCGCATTCGGTTGATAACGCACGACGCCACCTGCCCGGAGAAGGCGGACCGTCACCTCGCAATCCTCGGCGAGTGTATCCATGGTAAAACCTCCTACCCCCAACAGCGCCTCCTTCCGGAAAGCCCCGATGGCACCGGGAACAACCATAATCGCGTTGAGGAGGTCAAACGCGTGACGGTCGAAGCTTTGGCTCGTAATGTACTCTATGGTCTGCCACCGGGTCAGCATGTTCACTTCGTTGCCGATCTTGACGTTGCCAGCGACAGCAACCACCTGCGGATCGGCAAAAGCGCGCATCAACTCACGGACGGCGGAAGACGCGAGTTCCGTGTCAGCATCAATGCAGACCAGATACTCACCAGCTGCCTTGGAAATGCCAAGATTAAGCGCCGATGCCTTGCCGCCATTTGCCTTTGTGAAAGCCCGGACCCGCAGGTCAGCTTCAAAAGTGCGGCGGACGATGTCGAATGTGCGGTCACGTGAACCATCGTCAATAAAGATGACTTCCAGTGCAGGCCAATCGCTGGCCAGCAGAGTGCGGACTGTCGCCACGCAGGTCACTTCCTCGTTGTAGGCTGGAACGATCACACTGACGACGGGAAATGTTTGCGGTGAATCGAGCGGCGTTCGGGACCGGCGCCTCATCCGGATGATCGCCAGACTCGCAACGGCCAGGGTTCGCACGATGGAAAGCACTGTGGCAACGACAAATAGCCACCAAAGGAACCGCGCCCCCCACGCAAACAATACAGCCACCCGCCAGTTGATGCCCACCAGGATCCGATCCGTCCTGCTTCGAAGCGGCGGCATAATGTTTTCACGCTTCATCCCAAGAAGCCCGGCGACGGTCGTAAACTTGTATCCTTGCTCCCTGTAGTAGCGAAGGATCCCGGGCAGCGCCTTTAGCGTTTCCGCCCGGTTCCCGCCGGCATCATGCAACAGAAGGATATTTCCCCCACTCTTGTCAGCCCGAATTCTCTCCAGAATCTGGTCCGCCGTTATGCCCGGTTCCCAATCCCGCGGGTCAATCGACTCACCGACAGTGATGTAGTGCTGTTCCTGAGCCGCCAACGTGGGCAGCAACTCCGCCACCGTTGCCGGCTCGGAGTCGGCATTAAAAGGAGGCCGGAATAAAATGGTGGAATGTCCGGTCACCGATTCAATCAGGCGGCGGGTGGATTCCAGTTCGACTGCGAGGCGCCCCGCGCCCACGGCGGACAAGTTTGGATGGCTAAACGTATGGTTTCCGATTTCGTGTCCCTCGTCATACATCCGTCTCAGAATTTGCAAGTTCATCTCGGCGTTGATGCCAACAACAAAAAAGGTGGCATGGATGCCCTCCCGTTCAAGGATGTCGAGAATGTGCGGGGTGTATTGTCGATCTGGCCCATCATCAAAAGTCAGAACGATTTTATTCAGAGCCTTTCCCCGCTTATGGATGACAAAAGAACTCGGAAGCTGTTGATAGTTCTGGGAGGTGATCATCTGCCGGGCGTAGTCAAAGCTGATTACAATCTTGCCGGGAGTCGGCCGGGCAGTAATGTCCATGATATCACCTTCGCCGACGTAATCAATGTCGGCGACAGGCTCGGGCTGCTCAAGCCGCTCCAGCTCGATGGGCTGGTTTTTCAAAGAGTCTGCCGACATTTCCCGTTTGTAAAATGCCCAAACGCGCCCATCCTCGCTCCCCAATTGCCAGAGGGCGATGCCGGGCAACTTGCGTTCGGCAGCCAAACGCAACGTGTTAAAAACCGAAGCTGCGTCCACCATCCAAACCTCGCGCGGGCGTGAAAACCCGTCTTTGTAATTACAGTAGAGAGATGAATCGGCTGAGCGGAAGAGCAACGGGGCCCTTGTTTCTTCCGCGTTTTCCAGCGCCTCGGAATAACTCACGGGG
>CAYMTB010000194.1:0-7050 GCA_964393225.1 uncultured Syntrophorhabdaceae bacterium | reverse complement strand
GGACTGTGAGGACGAACATCCTCTTCAGTTCATCGGATAACGAAAAAAAGGTGCTCCTTGTAACATCGGCATTGCCCAGTGAAGGGAAGACAATCCTGTCCACGAACCTGGCAGTCGGTTTTGCCCAGCTCGGCAAAAAGGTGCTGTTCATCGACGCGGACATGAGGAAACCGAGGGTACATACTGTCTTTAAAATGGAGCGCGAGCCCGGCCTCTCCGAGATTCTGACAAAGGCCGGGGAGCCGTTTTCAATCATCCGGGATACCATGGTGGAAAATCTGAAACTGATTACCTGCGGGACTATTCCCCCCAATCCGGCAGAGCTCCTCATTTCCAGCCATATGGATGAATTTATTGAAAAGATGAAGGAGCAGTTCGATGTTGTGATCTTCGACTCGCCGCCCATTACATCTGTTACCGATGCAGTCGAGATCGGGTCCTATGTGGATGGCGTTGTCATGATTATAAAAACGGGCGTAACACCGCGGCCTGCTGCCCAGTCGGCCATTCATCAGCTTACAGAGGTGAACGCGAACGTCTTCGGTATTGTCCTCAACGATGTCGACTTCCAGAAGGAGAATTATTACTATCCGTACTACAAGTACTATTCAAGGTACTATTCAAGGTACTATTACCATTACGGAAACTATTACGGTGAGGACGGGCAGAAGAAAAAGACGAGAATGAGTGGCGATAGGCATAAGTATCCCGTGAAAAATATGATGGACTTAAAGAGTATCATATCCACTGTTTTTAAAAGAAAACCGGGGCATAAAGACAAGAAGGAAACATGATCGACCTCCACGCGCATATACTCCCCAATCTTGACGACGGGCCGCGCGGCTGGGAGGAATCCCTTGAGATGTGCAGGATGGCCTTCGATGACGGCATAAGGACCATAGTTGCCACCCCGCACACGCTGAACGGTGTATACAAAAACAATACCGCAAAGATAAAGGAACAGTCCCTGCGCCTGCAGGCGTTACTTGATAAAAATAATATCTCTCTCAACATCCTCCCCGGGTCTGATGTCCGGATATACCCGGCATTAACAAGTCTCGTTGAAAATGGTGAAGCACTCACGGTGAACGATAATAAGCGTTATATCATCCTGGAACTCCCGGACCTTTTTCCGCTCCCTGCCGTAAAGCGGTTGGTTCTCGATTTAATCGGGCAGGGGATTACACCCGTTATCAGCCATCCCGAGAGGGTATCGCAGATTCAGCAGGACAGTGAGGTCATCTACGAACTCCTCGAAAAAGGGGCCCTGTCGCAGGTCACCGCCATGAGCGTGACAGGCGAATTCGGTAAAGGGGTAAAGGGTTTTGTGGAAAAGATGCTGAAGTATGATATGGTGCACATCATTGCAACTGATTGCCATGACGTGATCCGCAGACCGCCGATCCTGTCCGGGGCAGTTGAAATGGCTGCCCGTATAGTCGGCAGGGAAAAGGCATTGGCAATGGTCACTACCATACCGCAGGCAGTGATAGAGGGGAAAACGATAAAGGCGAGTAAGTAAAGTAAGTTGAGTAATTAAGTAATTGAGAGGGAAAACGCATAGAGCATGGCGCAAAGCGCATGGCGTAAGAAGCAAGGTTTACAACGCATTGCGCAAGGAGTAATTGAGTAAATAAGTAAATAAGTAATTAAGTAAGAGAGGGGGCTCGGAGCGCGCAGGGGCCGGGGGAGACAGATAGCTGTATTCAGCAGGCAAATATGGTAGAATATAAATGTTTGATTAACCGCAGATGTTTAGCGGTATTTGACATTCATTGAATGGATGAGTTTCAAGGACATCTTAATCGGAAATTGCCCGGGCATGAATCCATGCCAATGGCGGTAGCCTGCCGTAACTACGAGTAAATAAGTAATTAAGTAAATAAGTAATTTGGGTAAATGACATCTCCAATAACATCCTTCGAAGATTTATACGTATATAACCTTGCAAGAGAATTTAGCAAAAATATAAGCAATTTGATAAAGATGTTGCCCGATAGCGAAAAATATAATTTAAAAAGCCAGATGAGTCGGGCAAAACTCAGTATTACAAATAATATAGCAGAGGGCTTTGGCCGATATCACTATCAGGAAAATATACAATTTTGCAGACAATCAAGAGGATCTATTTGTGAACTGATAGATGATTTTAACGAATGTTTCGATGAAGGCTATATTGATAAAAATCTGCTTGATATGTACAAACAAGAAGGATATGCCCTGATCAAGGTGCTCAACAGCTATATTGCTTCCCAAAAGAAACAAAAAAAGATTATTCAAGATTCTAAATGAATCACTCAATCAATCGCCTTTCCCCACATAATCGCATAATCACTTAATTACTTAATCACTCAATTACTCAATCCCTCAATTACTCAATCACTCAATCACTCAATTACTCAATCACTATCATGTCTGAGCAAGATTCTCATCACAAACATTCCAAGATGGTACGTAAAAAGGTGCGGCATAAGCGCAACCTTAAGACACGCCTTAAAAACAAACTCAACTTCTCGCTCGGCAAAGAGAAGATTATCTATATCATCATCGGCATCATCCTTGCTGTGCTTGTTGCCAAGGCCCTCATCTGGTATATCCAGAAGTCAGAAGAGGATGCCTCATTAAAGATGAATCAATATGCTTCAGCGTTTTCTCCCGACAATATTAAATCCATAATCCCTAATCCAGCACTTAAAGGTGGGCGAGAGGAAAAAAGAATCTAATGCCTTGTCTCTCGCAGAGCCGCAGAGGTCGCAGAGAAAGATGAGATATGCCGGTGACCAGAATTCAGAGACAGACGAATTCTGCCCACACTTCATGCCCTCCGGGCAGAGGTATTAAAGAGGAGATAACTAATGACAACTAATGAATTGATTTTTCTGGTAGAGGAAGATCCTGAAGGCGGTTATAATGCAAAAGCCCTCGGGCAATCCATTTTTGTTCAAGGTGATACCTTCGAAATCCTGAAGAGCAATATTAAAGACGCACTTGAATGCCATTTTAATACAAAAAAAGATATTCCTGCGATAATTCGGCTTCATATGGTTCATGACGAGATATTTGCCTATACCTAAAATACCAAGAGATATTTCCGGCAGAGAACTGGCAAAACTTCTTAATAGATATAAATATAAAATTGTACGGGAAACGGGAAGCCATATCAGGTTGATTTCAACGTATCAACAGACCGAACACAGAATTACAATTCCGGATCATCAACCGACCAAGATAGGGACATTAAATAACATTTTGAACGATATTGCCGAATATTTGAAGATATCAAAGCAAGAGCTTATTCATGAACTATTCAAATAGTAAGGTTGATAAAAAAGTAAAATTTTACCCGCAGGGTGTTCAGGTTTGCCGGGATGAATCTTTCTCCCATACCGGCAAAAAACATCTCCTCTCAGCGTTCTCTGCGTCTCGAAGGAGCGCACGCGACTGGGCGAGAGAATATCTTGAATTGAGGGTTGTAGGTTTGCTCTCTAATCCCTAATCCGTAATCCTTAATCCCGATTAAAGAGGTTGATATGAAAAAAGCACTTATCACCGGAATCACAGGCCAGGACGGTTCTTACCTTGCCGAGTTCCTTCTCTCCAAGGACTACGAAGTGCACGGCCTCATCCGCCGTGCAAGCACGTTTAACACCGGCAGGATAGACCATATCTACCTTGACCCGCATATAGCAGGGACTAAACTGTTTCTGCATTACGGCGACCTCTCCGATTCAGGTCAGCTTATAAATCTGATTTACAATATACAGCCCGATGAGGTGTATCATGTCGGTGCGCAGAGTCATGTTAAGGTGAGTTTTGACATGCCGGAATACACGGGGGATATAACGGGAATCGGCACGACAAGGCTTCTTGAGGCCATTAGAAGAAGCGGAATAAAAACAAAATTCTATCAGGCTTCATCTTCAGAACTCTTCGGCGCCTCGCCTCCTCCGCAGAGTGAAAAGACGCTTTTCTATCCACGTAGCCCGTATGCGGCAGCAAAGATATATGCCTACTGGATGACAGTTAATTATAGAGAGGGTTACAACATTTTTGCCTGTAACGGCATCCTCTTCAATCACGAATCGCCCCGCCGCGGCGAGACATTTGTTACACGTAAAATTACCAGGGCCCTTGCTAATATCCTTGCAGGCAGTCAGAAGAAACTCTACCTCGGGAACATCAATTCCAAACGTGACTGGGGTTTCGCCCCTGAATATGTGGAGATGATGTGGCTTATGCTCCAGCAGGACAAACCCGATGACTACGTGGTAGGCACTGGCGAAAGCCACTCGATCCGTGAATTTGTCGAATCAGCCTTTGCTTATGCGGGAATCGAACTCGAATGGCATGGCACCGGCCCTTCCGAATGCGGCGTCATAAAATCATTTGACTCTACTCCACGCTCTACGCTCTACGCTCCACGCTCAATTAAAACGGGTGATGTTTTAATTGAAATTGATTCCCGTTACTTCCGTCCCACTGAGGTTGACTTCCTTCTTGCGGACATTACCAAGGCCAAAAAGCAGCTTGGCTGGCAACCCCGCATAACATTCTCCGAACTCGTTAAGATCATGGTTGATTATGATCTTAAACTTGTCGGTTTAAAACCCCCCGGCGACGGCATCACCATCTGCCAGGAGAAAAACTTCTGCTACACGGAACACGCATTTGCAACGAATGAACGAATAAGAGATGCAGGCTAAGATTGAGGTTTAGGTTAAGGTAAAGCGGTTTTGCTTCGACCTATTCTTGTCCTCAGTCTAAACCTTAGCCTGCATCTCAGATTTAACCTTTTACCTTGATATGAGCTACAATACTTTTGAAGAAATGCCAATTTGGCAAAAAGCTATGGAAATGGCAGTAAATATTTTCAGGCTAACCGAAAACCTTCCAAAAAAAGAAGATTATGGTTTGACCTCTCAGATACGGAGATCAGCGCTATCAGTGCAGGAAATATCGCTGAAGGTTTCGGTAGAAAACATACAAAAGATAAATTGATTTTTTACTATGATTCTCGTGGATCGCTGTCAGAAACTAAAAGCCATTTAATATATGGACACAGAATAAAGTATTTTTCTCAAATTGACTTCGATAATATCGTAAAAAATATTGAAGATGTTTGGAAAGAACTTAATTACCTTATACATTCATTGTACAAAAGAACTTAACCTTGACCTCAACCTTAACCTATGAGCTTTCTAAAAGATAAGCGAATCACCATCACCGGCGGGAAAGGTTTTCTCGGCACACACCTTATCAGCAAACTCCGCGCCCGCGGTTACCACTCCATCTCCATCGCCGACCTGCCCGAGTACAACCTCGTGAACCTTGCCGATATCCGGCGCATGTACGCCGACCAGAGGCCCGATATTGTCATTCACCTTGCCGCAAAAGTGGGCGGTATAGGATTTAATCAGGAAAATCCTGCGGCCCTCTTTTATGAGAATGCCATGATGGGCATACAGCTCATCCATGAAGGATATCTACGCAAGATAGATAAATTCGTTGCCCTCGGCACGATCTGTGCCTACCCGAAATTCACCCCTGTTCCCTTCAAAGAAGATGACATATGGAACGGCTACCCCGAAGAAACAAACGCCCCGTACGGATTGGCAAAAAAGATGATGCTCGTCCAGTCCCAGGCGTACCGTCAGCAATACGGCTTTAATTCAATATTTCTTCTGCCGGTGAACCTTTACGGCCCCGGCGATAATTTCAGTTTCAAATCATCCCATGTAATCCCGGCGCTCATCCGCAAATTCCATCTTGCTAACCTCCTCTCCCGTGGTTATTTTGATTCCATCATCAGCGATTTCCTCCGTAACAGAGACGGAGAGATAGAAGTTAAAGGTAAAATGTTAAAGGTAAGGCCCGATTCCCCAACCGAAGACATACTATCTATTCTCAAACATTACGGAATCTATTACTCTAATAAATCCGAAATCCGAAATGTTCAATCCCGACAAAGGAGGGACAATCCGAAATCCGAAATTGAGAATGATGTTAACTCAACGCCCAATCACGAATCACAGATTGCTACCCACTCAACCTCATCCTCAGCCTCAACCTCAACCTCAGCCTTAACCTCATCCTCAGCCTTAACCTCATCCTCATCTGTCTCCGTCGAGATCTGGGGTACCGGCAAAGCCACCCGTGAGTTCTTTTATGTGGAAGATGCTGCCGAAGCCATTACGCATGCAGCTGAGTCGTATGACAAAAGCGACCCCGTCAATATTGGCGCCGGCTTTGAAATTGCTATCAAAGATCTGGTTGTCCTTCTAACTGAATTAATGAATTTCCGGGGAGATGTTGCCTGGAACACCTCCAAGCCCGACGGCCAACCACGCCGTATGCTTGATACTATGAAGGCGGAACGGGAATTTGGATTTAAAGCAGGAACAGCTTTCAGGGAAGGATTGAGAAAAACGATTGATTGGTATATCGCTCAATAAACTTCAAACTTCAGAAGAATCTAATGATTGCCGCCTGTCAAATATTCAGCCCTGGAGGGCGAATATATTAAAATATTAAAAACACCGTCCAGCTTTTGTCAGCTCTTGTCGAGCGAAGCAGGCGGCAAAAAATAAAAGCTTTCCCCAAAGGCACATTGCATTTTTGAAACAGGTGATATATACTACCGGTATAGATCACGGAGGCGTGTCATGTCACAAACAGCTAAGATTTTTATGAACGGTCGCAGCCAGGCGGTCCGTCTGCCTGCAGAATTTCGCTTTTCAGTTCGTGAGGTTTTTATCGAGCGGCAGGGCGATGCGGTGATCATCAGGCCGAAGCCATTGGGCTGGGATGATTTTTTTGCCCGTCCATCGCAGGTGCCGGAAGATTTTATGGCTGAGCGCAAGGACCTTACGCCGGAGAATCGGGAGCTGTTCTAATGCGCTATATGTTGGACACAAATTTTTGCAGCTACATTCTCAAAAGCCGCCCCCTTTCCGTCAAGGCCCATTTTGAGCAGGTTGGGACAAGAGACCTTTGCCTTTCCACGGTGGTTTTGGCCGAGCTTTACTATGGCGCGGCACGCCATCCACAGGG
>CAYMTB010000193.1:0-7117 GCA_964393225.1 uncultured Syntrophorhabdaceae bacterium | reverse complement strand
AGGCTGTCGCTGAGGCCCTGGGCGGGCTGCCCCCGGCAAAAGAGCATTGCTCAGTCCTGGCGGAAGACGCCCTGAGGGCAGCTTTAGAGGATTATAAGAAAAAAAAGGGGTAGAAAAAGACCATTTCTTCACTAAAGATTAAAGCAGTTATATTAGGAGAAAGATGAAAATAAAAATTAAACCGGGAACCATCCTGATATTTATTCTATTAATAGCGTTGTTCGGCATGCCACTCTACGCAAAAGACGACAAAGTCCAGCCAAAAGAATATGGTGTTTACATAAAGACGCAGAAATCATTGGTCAGGCTGATGCCCAACATGGTGTATGATGAAAGAGGGGTATTTTATGTTGAGAGCAACAACCCGGCTCGTTTTGTCTTGAAAGACATAGAATATTTTATCATTTATGGACAATATGAAACGAATGTCCTTACCTTTAATTCCCTTCTCTTTTTTCAGCCGTCCCCTCTTGGTAAACAGAGGTATATCTTTGGAAAAGACATTGATATTAACTTAAAAAAACAGGGCACAGATTTGTATTCTATTAAGCAGAAAGGCCTATTAAGCAGGGGTTATTATTGTCTCTGGATCAACGATACGGTCTGGGATTTTATAATCGAATAGAGATTCTGTAAGAGCAACGTTTTTCCTGATATTACCTTTCTCAAAGGTGTAGTATATTTTCTTGAAAAGTTAAATAAAATCTTTTTGACAAAAACAATCCCACCATGATATTTATTACTGTACTATCTGGACGGTATAGTAATAAATATAGAGGGAGCATGTTTGATGAGCCCACGGGTAAATTCATATGACACTATTGTTGATGCTGCAGAGGCTGTCGTTATAGAAGACGGTGCATCCCACATGACACTTGATGCGGTGGCTGCGAAGGCAGGTGTCAGTAAGGGCGGGCTTCTCTACCACTTTCCGACAAAAATGGCACTCCTTGAAGCCATGATTTCACGACGGATAAAGAATCGTGAAGAATCACGAAAAAGAATTTGCGGGGAACTCCCTGACGGACCGACACGGGAAGTTAAAGGATATGTACTCTCAGTCCTATTCCGTGACCAAAACGCTGATCGTATAGGCGCCCCCATTCTTGCCGCCCTCGCACATGATCCCAGGCTTGTAGAACCTATTCGGGAAGCCATCCGGAAACTCTATGCGGGATTTATATCATCCGGCGCCAAGTTTGAGCAGGCGGCTATCATTGCGCTTGCCGCGGATGGTCTCTGGCTGCAGGAGATCCTGTCCATATCTCCTTTCAGTAAGGAGCAGCGAAACAATGTAATAAAAGAGTTAATGAGACTTGCAGATGAGGAAGTGAATCACCCCGCCGAAAGAGGGCGGGGTACCAAAGGCAAGACAAGGATATGAAACCATTTAGGAGAAAGCTTCGGGGTATTAACCAGGCGGCGCAATAAAATGAATCCTGTTGGAGAGGTGTTATATGCAGATTAAGTATAAAAGCGGACTCGTTGTCACAATGGCAGTCCTCATCTTCGGTCTGATGTTGACCGGTTGCGGAAAACCAAAAGAAATGCAGCAGGCCACACCTGAAGTAGCTGTAGTCGTTGTTCGGACTGAGCGGGTAACAATCATCACGGAATTGCCCGGGCGAACGTCCGCCTACCTTGTTGCGGAAGTACGGCCGCAGGTGAGCGGTATCATTAAACAACGCCTGTTCACCGAAGGCAGCGATGTCAAGGCCGGTGAGGTGCTTTACCAAATCGATCCGGCACCCTATCAGGCGGCCTACGATAACGCCAGCGCTTCACTGGCAAGGTCTGAAGCCAACCTGCCGCCCATCCGGTCGAAAGCAGAACGCTATAAAGAGCTGGTTGCCATCAAAGCAGTCAGCCAACAGGAGTATGAGGACGTTTCCGCTGCACTCTTGCAAGCAGCGGCTGATATTCAGTATTGGAAAGCAATGGTAGAATCTGCCCGCATCAATCTGGGATACACCCGCATTACAGCACCGATAGCCGGACGTACCGGTAAATCCAATGTGACCGTAGGTGCGCTTGCAACGGCGAACCAGGGGCTCGCCTTTACTACTATCCAACAGTTTGATCCTATCTATGTGGACGCCACACAGTCAAGTGCCAACCTGTTAGAACTCAAACGTAACCTTGCATCGGGCAAAATCAAGGGTGACGGTCCCGGCCAGGCACGGGTAAAGCTGCTCCTTGAAGACAGTACACCATATCCTCAGGAAGGGAGCCTGAAATTTTCCGATGTAACTGTCGAACCCAGCACGGGATCGTTTATATTGCGAATGGTTTTTCCGAACCAGAAGTATACCCTTATGCCCGGAATGTATGTGCGCGCGCTTGTTCAGGAAGGCGTAGCCGAACAGGCCATCCTTGTCCCGCAGCAAGGGGTTTCCCGCGATCCGAAGGGAAATCCCATGGTCCTGATTGTTGACGCTGAGAGTAAAGTTCAGCAGCGGATGATCACACTCGCTCGTGCTATCGGCGACAAATGGAACGTATCCTCAGGCCTTGCACCCGGCGATCAGGTGATCGTCGAGGGCATCCAAAAGGTGCGGCCCGGTGCTTCCGTAAAGGTTGTCCCGTTTGATGCCGGTAAACCGCCTGCAAAAGCGAATTAAACGGAGGAAGTGATGTTATCGAAATTCTTTCTGGATCGCCCCGTCTTTGCCTGGGTTATTGCCATCATCATAATGCTGGGGGGTGGCCTCGCCATATACAACCTGCCCATATCGCAGTATCCCCCCATCGCGCCTCCATCCATATACATTCAGAGCTCTTATCCGGGGGCCTCGGCGGAGACCGTGGAAAACAGCGTGACCCAGATCATCGAGCAGAAGATGACCGGCCTCGACAAGATGCTCTACCTGTCAGCCAACAGCGATTCTGCCGGAGGTTCCCGCATCGAATTGACTTTTGCCCCTGGAACCGATCCGGACCTCGCCTGGTCCAAGGTGCAGAACAAGCTCCAGCTCGCCATGGCAGGACTGCCCGAGGTGGTCCAGCGCCAGGGGGTCACTGTCGGCAAGGCCACCAGAAACTATCTCATGATCATCGGCCTGATCTCGGAAGACGGCAGTATGGATGGCAACGACTTGAGAGATTATGCCCAATCCAATCTGGAAAAGGTGCTCGCACGGGTGCCAGGTGTTGGCGAGGTGGAAAACTTCGGATCCCAGTATGCAATGCGTATCTGGCTCAACCCCGACAGGCTGGTCGATTACAATCTAACAGTCGGAGATGTTATCGCAGCGCTTAAATCTTACAATGTGGAGGTTTCTGCCGGCCAGTTCGGCGGGGCACCAGCAGTGCAGGGTCAGCGTTTGAATGCCTCCATTATTGTTCAGAGCATGCTTAAGACCCCCGATGAGTTTGCCGCTATTCCCGTCCGCATCAATCCGGACGGTTCCATCGTACGGATCAGTGATGTGGGACGAGCGGAACTGGGAACCGACATCTACGACATCGAAGTCTCTTACAACGGGAAACCTTCCGCAGGTATGGCCATCCGGCAGGCCGCAGGTGCCAATGCGCTGGATACAGCCGATGCAATCAAAACGAAACTGATAGAGATGAGCCGGTACTTCCCCCCGGGGATGAAGGTCGTCTATCCCTACGATACCACCCCGTTTGTCAGGGTAGCAATCGATGAGGTAGTCATCACCCTCTTTGAGGCAATACTGCTGGTTTTTCTGGTCATGTGGCTTTTCATGGGGAACATCCGTGCTACCCTGATCCCGACCATCGCTGTGCCGGTGGTGCTCCTGGGGACCTTCGGCATATTGGGGCTTTTCGGTTTTTCAATTAATATGCTGACCATGTTCGCCATGGTGCTGTCGATCGGTCTTCTGGTGGACGATGCCATTGTGGTGGTGGAAAATGTGGAGCGTATTATGAGCGAAGAAGGTCTTTCGCCCAGGGAAGCCACACGTAAATCAATGGAGCAGATTACAAGCGCCCTGATCGGCATCGGGCTTGTACTCTCAGCAGTCTTCGGTCCCATGGCCTTCTTCGGCGGCTCAACCGGCGTCATCTATCGCCAGTTTTCCGTGACCGTCATCTCCTCTATGCTCCTGTCGGTAGTTGTGGCCTTGATCCTGACGCCGGTCCTCTGTGCCTCCCTTCTAAAACCGGTAGCAGCGGGACATGAACCGGCCGAGAATGCGCTCCCTTTCCTGCGCCCTTTTTTTTCAAGGTTTGACCGTATATTTTTCAGGTTAAGAGATCGGTACGTGAAAATAGTTGGCAATTCTTTTTCAAAGAAAACGCGATACGCTATTATCTATATTTTAATTGTTGTGGCTGTTGGAGTTCTCATCCTTCGTATACCCACGTCCTATGTTCCTGATGAAGATCAGGGAATCCTCATGTCCCAGATAATGCTGCCGACGGGTTCCACCCTTGAGCAGACCAAGAAGGTTGTAAACGAAGCACGGCGCTATTTTCAGGAGAACGAAAAAGAGGCAGTTGACTCCTGTATGACGGTTGCCGGCTCCGGTTTTTCCTTAAGGGCACAGACCAATGGTATGGTGTTTGTCAAGCTCAAGGACTGGAACCTCCGTAAGAGCTCGAACCTGAGGGCAAGGGCTATTGCGGAACGGGCCACAAAAGCCTTTTCTCAGATGCGCAATGCCATGGTGTTCGCCTTTCCGCCGCCTCCGGTGATCGAACTGGGTATGGCTACCGGGTTTGACTTCCAGCTGCTGGATAGGGGGGGGCTCGGTCATGAAAAACTGATGGCAGCCAGGAACCAGCTTCTCGGCATGGCTTCAAAAGACAAGCGTCTGACCAAAGTCCGGCCCAACGGCCTGGAAGATGTGCCCCAATATCGTATCGACGTGGACTGGGCAAAGGCGGGTGCCCTTGGGATTCCCATTGCTTCCATCCACAACACCATCTCGGATGCCTTCGGCAGCGCCTATGTAAACAACTTCATTCAGGGCGGCCGGGTCAAACGGGTGTACGCTCAGGCGGACGCCCCTTACCGCATGCTGCCCAAAGACCTGGAAAGGCTCTACATACGTAATACCACGGGAAAGATGGTCCCCTTTTCTTCCTTTGCCTCCGCCCACTGGATGTCAGGTTCTCCGAGGCTCGAGCGTTTTAACGGCTTTCCGTCTGTGAGCATATGGGGAGAACCGGCACCGGGAAGAAGTTCCGGTGAAGCAATGAAGGTAATGGAAGAGCTTGTTTCCAAGCTGCCTCAGGGGGTCGGTTTTGAATGGACCGGGCTTTCCTATCAGGAACGGATGTCAAGTTCCCAGGCGCCTCTTTTGTATGCTTTTTCCATCATCGTAATCTTCCTGTGTGTGGCTGCCCTCTACGAGAGCTGGCCCATCCCGCTCGCCAATTTGCTGATGCTGCCGCTGGGTGTATTCGGCGCGACGCTTGCAACCTGGTCGCGCGGTATGCACAATGACGTCTACTTCCAGATCGGATTTCTCACCACCCTCGGTTTGACAACAAAAAATGCCATCCTTATTATTCAGTTCGCAAGGGAACGGATGGCCCACGGTGAAGGACTGATCGAAGCGACCCTTGGGGCGGTAAGAGTAAGATTCCGGCCGGTTATCATGACATCAATGGCCTTTTTCTTCGGCGTTCTGCCATTGGCCATCGCGACAGGCGCGGGTGCCGGCGCGATGAAGGCCATTGGTACCGCCGTTACCGGCGGGATGCTCTCCGCCACATTTATCGATCTCTTTTACATCCCGCTGCTCTTTGTCGTCGTGTCCCGCATGTTCAAGGGCAAGCAAAACGGGCAAATTCCTGAAAAATATTCTGGTCCTATGGACTCGCAGGGGGGACATTAATTATGAGAAGAATCATACTACTTGTCTTTGGAACATTGGTTTGTATAAGCGGCTGCACCATGGCCCCGAAATACACTAAGCCTGAAGCTCCGATCCCTGTTTACTGGCCAAACGGCGAGGCGTACGAAGAAGTCAAGGCTCCGGCCGATGCCCCGACAGCCCCTGAGCTGAGCTGGAAGGATTTTTTTACTGACATGAGGCTACAGCAGGTCATCGAGATGGCTTTGTACAATAACCGTGATCTGAGGATAGCAGCATTGAATGTTGAAAGGGCGCGCGCATTGTACGGCATCCAGCGGGCTGAACTCTTTCCAGCCATTAATGCCTTCGGCGTCTGGACTGAACAGAGGATACCCTCCGACATCTCAGCAGAATCAGGTGAAGCGATGAGTTATCACCAGTACAGCGCAACTGCGGGTGTTATTTCCTGGGAACTTGATTTTTTCGGCCGCGTTCGAAGCCTGAAAGACCGGGCGCTGGAGCAGTACCTTGCCACAGAACAGGCTCGCCGCAGTGCCCAGATCTCTCTGATGGCCGAAGTCACGAATGTCTATTTTGCCCTTGCAGCAGACCGCGACAACCTGAAACTTGCACAATCAACCCTGGAGGCACAACAGACCACATACAACCTGATTCGCCGCCGCTACGAAGTCGGGACCTCATCGGAACTCGATCTGCGTCAGGCCCAGACCAGGATGGAAGCCGCCCGGGTGGATGTCCCAAAATACACCCGCCAGGTAGCCCTTGATGAAAATGCGCTGAACCTCCTGGTCGGTTCACCCGTCCCTGCCGGACTGTTACCGAATGAATTAGATACCGTTTCGGCGCCTAAGGATATTTCACCGGGACTCTTATCCGATATATTACTCCGTCGCCCTGACGTTCTCCAGGCAGAAAATCAACTCAAGGCCGCCAATGCCAGCATCGGCGCGGCGCGGGCAGCCTTCTTTCCACGTATTTCGTTAACCGGCAACATGGGCACAACGAGCAGCGACCTTTCGGGTCTCTTCGAGGCCGGTTCAAACGCATGGACCTTTATACCCACGATCGTCATGCCGATCTTCGATCCCCGCATATGGTCGGCTTTGCAGGCAACTAAAGCAGAAAGAGAAATTGTTCTGGCTCAATACGAAAAGGCAATTCAGACTGCCTTCAGGGAGGTAGCCGACGCTTTGGCTGTCAGGGGCACGATCGAGAAACAGTTATCGGCGCAGCAGTCCCTGGTAGATGCCTCCGCAGAAACCTACCGCCTCGCTGATGCTCGTTTCGCAAAGGGGGTTGACAGCTATCTGGGCGTCCTGGAT
>CAYMTB010000192.1:0-7128 GCA_964393225.1 uncultured Syntrophorhabdaceae bacterium | reverse complement strand
GTGAAAGGTGAAAGGTGAAAGGTGAAATTCGTAATTGATAATTGGTTGTCATTTCGCTATCTTTTAACTCTACGCTCTATGCTCTCCGCTATCCCTGTGAGCTCCTTATACAATTGATGCGAACGAACATAATCGAGGAGCTTCCTTTCCCTGTATCTCATCCGCCTCGCTTTATTTCTGTCATCTATGTGGTCATGCCCTAAAATATGAAGGAGGCCGTGGATGATAAGGGCAAATACACGTTCGTAGAACGGACATGATAGTGCTTCTGCTTCCTCTTTCGCCTTTTCAAGTGAAATGATGATATCCCCTATGATTTCGTCAATAACAGGGGCTTGCGTCGCCCCCTCCAGCAGCAAAGCTGCCGGAGCCTCCCCCTCTCGCCCGCGGTGCGGGCTATATGGATTCCTATGGGCTTGCGTCGCCCCCTCCACCGGCAAAGCCCCACCCGCAAGCGGGTACCCGGCCTGTCCCGGTAAGGGGGTCATCTCCTCCATATACGAAAAGGATATGACGTTGGTGGGGCGGTCTTTTCCAAAAAACTGTTTATTAAAACATGCAATTTTTTTATTATCAACGAAAAGAATGCTAAGATCCTTACCCTGCTGCCCTGAAAATATCAGCAAGTCTTCTGCGATTTTTTGCAGGCGTCTTTTGTCCGTTTGCAGGCGTCTTTGAGAGTTTTTTATGAGTGCTGTCATATTCTGCCCTTTCTGGATATTCTATTCTCTGGTGAAAAATGCCCGTAAGAATTGTTATGAAACTCTTTTGTATTGCATGGAGGTCTTTCAGGGTAAGTTCACATTCGTCAAGCTGCCCGTCAAGAAAAATATTCTCTATAACATCCTCTACGTGGCTTTCTATCCTTTTTGGTGTTGGTTCGTCAAGTATTCTCGAAGATGCTTCAACGGCATCAGCAAGCATAACAATCCCTGCTTCCTTTGTCTGTGGTTTGGGCCCGGCATAACGGAAATCTTTTTCCTCGATGATATGGAGCAAGGGGTCTTCCATCTCCTTGGCCCTGTTGTAAAAAAAGCTTACGAGACTCGTGCCGTGGTGTTCCTTGATGATATCTTTTATCTTATTGCCCAGTTTGTATTTTTCTGCAAACTCAACCCCTTCTTTCACATGAGAGAGGATAATGAGGGCGCTCATATTGGGTGACAGTGACTTGTGCGCATCTTCGAAGCCCTTACGGTTTTCAATAAAATAATGGGGCATTTTCAGCTTGCCTATATCATGATAATAGGCAGAGACCCTTGCGAGCAAGGGATGTGCCCCGATGCTCTCTGCCGCCGCCTTGCAGAGGTTACCCACAATAATACTGTGGTGATATGTTCCCGGCGCTTCCGCCATCATTTCTTCAAGGAGGGGATGCTCAAGGTTGGCGATTTCGAGCAATTTTACGTCAGTGGTATAATCGAAGACGTGTTCAATAACAGGGAGAAGCCCAAGGGCAATGAAGCTGCTCCCGACCCCGTTTAAGAGAATAAAGATGATTTTCATAGGTACATTAGTAAAAGATTGATTGGAATAAGCATTAAATAGCAATACTATAAAACTTGTAATAAAAGCGGAATAGACACCTGCCTTTAATATAGTATTTCTGTTTTCACATTTTCCGGAAAAATACGAAGCAAGAACGTTTCCAAGAAACGTATACAGAAATATTGAAAAGCTGTTATCAAACATGATGCAGATACACGATGCAAACACGATGGAGAAAATAATAGCCGCCTCAGAAAAAAGGACTACCCTCATTATTATCCCGAAAGAAAACAGGGGGGCAATGTAGAAAAGATTGACGGCATATTCCTGGGGAAAATATTCAAAGACGAGTGTTAATAGCTTGACAAAAATAATGGAAAATAATGTGAAGACCGAGCAGAAGATAAGGTCTTTCACGGATAGGGTAAATTTTTTTATGTTTTTAGCGGCATATTCGTATACGATGGTAAGCGACAGGGAAAGGAGAAGGAAAAGGAGAAGGAATTTCTTAAATGAAAGTCCCCTTTCTCTTTCGTGCTTTTTAAATGCAGAGAGCTTGCTGAGGTGCTCTTCATTAACCCTCTCTCCTTCCCGGATTACGATCTCACCCTTTTTCATGGTAAAATCCATATTCGGTATGTATATATCGGTATGGGATTTGATGTTTTCTCTCGCAATATCCCCATACTGATATTCAGGAGCCCCCTGAGGAGAGATGTTAATGCTGATAACGAGGGAAAGCATCAGAGAGAGTATAATCAGGATGAGAACCTTGCTGTAGTCCTGGTACGAGGGTGGTTTATCCTTTCCGTTCTGCATTATGAGAAGTCTCTTTGCCTGCCAGCTTAGTTTCGTATGCCTTAATAATTTTCTGAACAAGGGGATGTCTTACCACATCCTTTTCTGAAAAATAAACAAATTTTATACCCTTTATACCCTTTAAAATAGACTGAACTTCTATGAGACCGCTTGACTTTTTATCAGGCAGATCTATTTGTGTGATATCGCCGGTGATTACAGTTTTCGAGGAGAATCCAAGTCTTGTCAGGAACATTTTCATCTGTTCCGGGCTGGTATTCTGCGCCTCATCGAGTATAATAAAGGCATCATTTAATGTCCTGCCCCTCATGAATGCAAGGGGGGCTATCTCAATTATCCCCTTTTCCACAAGCCTGGTGCCTCTCTCCATATCTACCATATCGTATAATGCGTCGTAAAGTGGTCTGAGGTAGGGATTAACCTTCTCGTACAGAGTTCCAGGCAGATACCCGAGTTTTTCTCCCGCCTCTATGGCGGGCCTTGTCAAGACAATCCTCGAAACCTCCTTTTTATAGAAAGCAGAGAGCGCCATGGCCATGGCAAGATATGTCTTGCCGGTGCCGGCAGGCCCTATCCCTATGACCATGTCGTGGTTTTTGATTGCATCCGTGTAAGCCTTCTGGGTTTTTGTCTTGGGTGTTACAACCTTCTTTGAAGGAGGTATAAATATCTGGTCTTTATGCAGTTCATCCATGCTGTTATGCGTGTGTGCAATGTACCTTACCGCATGATCAATATCGGACGGGTTTATAACGAACCCTCTTTTGACGATGCTGTGCAGTTCTTTTATGACTTTGCCGGCATTTTCAATCTCTGCTTTGCTGCCGATGATTGTTAAATGATTTCCCCTGATACTTGCTCTAACATTGAAATATTTTTTCAGATACTTTATGTTTTCATCACGTGGACCGAAGAGGTTGCGCGCTGTATTCGTATCTTCAAAGGATAGCTTCAGATACTCTTCTTCAGTTTTCTCTTTCAATAAGCTTTTATTTTCCTCCTTAAACATTATTTCCTGAAGTATAGCACAATCATATTTTTTTCTAAATATTCAAATACACCGCGACAATTTGACTGTCAGCTAAAAGTTAAAAGTGGGCTCTTCAGGGTTTGAATGGACAAGAGTAAAATCAAGGTGTGGAAGGAACACTGTTTTGCTCTCTGCTCCCTGCACACACTTTACCCTTGCAGCGACTCACTTCCGCTCAATCTTCTAACTTGCCGCTGGGCTTCGAACAAATCAGATTGGCCTAACCGCGGCCTGGCCGCAGGCACGCTACAGTTCATCGGCAGGGTACCCAAACCGTGCTTGAAGTCGCGACTCGCAAAAAACTCTTCCGTCCAATTACGGAACAGCCCGAATGTTGTTCAGCACAACTATTTGGTATTGTTTAATAATACCAGCCACTGAACAAAAAAACCAAGAAACTCCTGTATTTAATGCCTAAATCCGACATATGTGAAAATTTCCCGCCCATAGCTGGATTATGAAATGGGTCTTTCTCTGGACGTTTCGTTTGTGTAATGAACTACCCCGCGAAAAATCACCTTGAAATATCACACAATTTATTTATTGCATTTCTTTTATTGCTGTATGATACTGGACAAAAGACATGTTGGCGTATCAAGCGTTGGACGACAAATGCGATAAAGGAAAACTAATGCAGATAGAAGGATTCCGGCCAGTTGTGAGTACTGGTGCTAAAATCCTCATTCTCGGGACTTTTCCAGGAAAAGAGTCATTGAGACAGAAAGAATATTATGCTCACCCACGAAACCTCTTCTGGGACATGATGGACTGCATTTGTGGTGCTGGCGGAGACAAGGATTACAACGAACGCCTGATTGTATTGACGAAAACAGGGATTGCTCTATGGGATGTTCTAAAATCGTGTTGCAGAGAAGGAAGCGCTGATTCAAACATTCGGAATGGTTATTTCACTGTTAACGATTTCAATACGTTTCTTTCCAGTTACCCTGTGGCGGTGTTCTTCAATGGGAAGAAAGCAGAGAAGTTATTTCAGCAGCATGTCGGAGCGGCATTGCCGTTCTCTTGCGCTTTGCCCTCTACAAGTCCGGCAAATGCAAGAATGACAAAAGATGAAAAAATCAGGCAATGGTGCAGAGTAAAGCAGTATCTCTAAAACCACGTTTAACAAGGCAATACGGTCGACTCGTTACACTCGTGGCTGGTTTCTCAGTTGAGCCACGGGCCTGTTAACCCGAAGCGCAGGCAGGAATTGAAGGAATTGTTCTCCGCATCGACCGCTGGCTTGGTTTTTGTGACCGCGTTTCTTGATAGAAGGGCTATGCTGAAATACTTGAATGACATTTCTTGGGAGACAGAAGTCTGGATTGCTGAGTCTCCAACACATCTGATCCACTTTAATGGTGAACGTTTTCTCGGACTCTATGAGGAATGACCCCAGATGGCAACAGCCTGTCGCCCAAGCATAAATCAACCAAAAATATTGAAATATGAGCCGGAAGAACTTTGCAACTCCTTCGTCGCCGGAAGAGCTTTTCCCGATTCGCGACTTCGAGCACGGTTTGGGTACCCTGCCGATGAACTGTAGCGTGCCTGCGGCCAGGCCGCGTTTAGGCCAATCTGATTTGTCCGAAGCCCAGCGGCAAGTTAGAAGATTGAGCGGAAGTGAACTCGCAGCAGGGTAAAGCGCGCGCAGGGAGCAGGGAGGGAAACAGCGTTTCGGCGTTACATGCAAGGCTCAAGAAACTCCAGCAAGCCAATCTGCTTGAAAATTGCTCTTAAGAATTGTAAATCCCTATCATTTCAGGTAAAATATATCCTATGCATACAGTGCTTATAATAGATGATGAAAAACCCATACTCGACAGCCTTTCCTCTATTCTCCAGGATGAAGGTTTTAAGGTATTCAAGGCTATGGATGGCAATGAAGGGTTGGCCCTCTTTGAAAAGGAAAAACCTGAAGTAGTACTCCTTGATGTATGGATGCCGGGGATGGACGGCCTCCAGGTGCTGAAACGGATAAGGAAGAAAAACAAGAATGCTATGGTTATTGTTATATCCGGCCACGGGACAATATCGACGGCCGTTGAAGCGGTTAAGAGGGGGGCCTACGATTTCCTCGAAAAACCACTTTCAATAGATAAGGTATTGGAGGTGATTTCAAGGGGTCTGGGGTTGGACATTGGCAGGACAGACAAAACTGAAAACGTTAAAGTTGGCATTACAAAGGGCCCGGACACCCATAAACAGAAAACCATAGGAAAAAGTATAGTTGTCTATGGGGTGGGGCTTCATTCGGGCGTGAAGACAGGCATGATACTGCTGCCCATGCCGGAGAACACAGGTATTATATTTGAGCATATGCCGGATGGTGAACGGATACCTGCTTATATCGATTATGTATTTTCTGTGGGATACGCCTCATCTTTGAAAGGGAAAAATTGTCTTGTCCGTACGATTGAGCATCTGCTTTCAACATGCCACATGTACGGGATCACAAACCTCCTTATAAAGGTAAGCGAGGAGGTGCCCATCCTTGATGGTTCATCTATAGAGATATGCAAAAAGATTGATGAGGCAGGCATCGTGGAACAGCAAGAAGGCATTGAACCTTTGCGGGTGCATGACCCTATCGTGCTCCCCGGTCTTTCAGATGGAAAATACCTTTCAATTGAACCATGGGATGTATTTGAAATCGATTATACCCTTGAACATCCGAAGCCCATAGGTATCCAGAAATATCGCTTTACCGGTGGAAGAGAGAATTTTGTAAACGAGATAGCGCCTGCGAGGACATTCGGTTTTTTAAAGGACTTCGACAAGCTTGAGAAAATGGGTCTCGGCTCAGGCGGGCGAATGAGCAATGTGATTATTCTGAATGACGAGGGGGCAATTAATACAAAACTGCGTTTTGAGGACGAGTTCGTGAGGCATAAAGTGCTTGACCTCATCGGCGACATCTATCTTCTTAACAGACCTATTATCGGCAAGATCACTGCGAAGCAGACAGGACACATTGAAAACATTGCGCTTGTTAAGGCTTTAAAGTCAAAGCAGTAGGTGAGTATAAACAAGAAGAAAATCAACATGACGGGGACGAAGATGTTCAGGCTTGACCACATAGGACTGGTGACGAAAGACATTGAAGAACTTGTGAATGTCTTTCGCGCATTGGGCATCGGGGAGATTACCGAATCCATTGAAAACCCGAGGCAGAAGGTAGCGGCATCATTTGTAAATGTAGGAGGAAACGAGGATGTATATATAGAGGTGCTTGAGCCTGCAAGTGAGAACTCCCCCATCTCAAAGTTTCTTGAAAAACAGGGTGGTGGTCTTCATCATCTCTGTTTTGAAGTTGATGATATTAATAAGATGTCGCAGAACCTGACCGAAAAAGGGTTTAGAATGATTGTACCTCCGGAAGACTGCGAAGCCTATGATGAAAACCTCAAAAGAGTGTGCGAAGGCGTTACAAGAATAGCATTTTTTATCGTTTCGGACAAACTTCTCATTGAACTGATAGAAAAAGGGTGATTAAACCTGAATCATTTTATCCCGGATTTATCATTAGAATCATCATGGGCGTCGGACCATCCCTCTCAAACAGTGATTCCGAAATTGAGAAGTTGCGAGGTTACGAAGCTACGAAAAAACCTAACTTCTCAACTTCGTATCTTCGTAACTTCCTATTCTTCAGTTTGCTCCGGGGGCGGTTTAATTGCGAGGTCAGTCCACGAGCAACTACCTCGGCACCTTCCTAACGACATATTCGGGTTTATTGGTCGTGGGGGTTCAGGACAGAACTGCCTTGGAAAAGTATAAGTAAAAAGCGA
>CAYMTB010000191.1:0-7132 GCA_964393225.1 uncultured Syntrophorhabdaceae bacterium | reverse complement strand
TCATTATGCCGTGGATCATTAAAGCGACAAACATGGATCATATAGTTGCCGGTGCATGGATGGGCGGCACCCTTGATACGAGCGGTTCTGTCGTGGCGGCAGGCTCGCTGGTCAGTGAAGCGGCCATGAAAATCGGAATCATCGTTAAAATGTCACAGAACGTGCTCATCGGTTTTGCCGCGTTCATCCTGGCCATTGTCTGGACTTTCAAAAAGGCGGCCCCTGGAGAAAAACCCGGAGCAGCAGAAATCTGGTATCGCTTCCCCAAGTTTGTTCTCGGATTCATGATCGCTTCTCTTATCTTTTCATTCGTTCTTGACACAAAGACTGTTGATGCCGTGAAAGGACAGCTTGGCGCTATGCGTACATGGTGGTTTGCCATGGCATTTACCTGTATCGGCCTAGAAACACGCTTTGCGGATCTCTTCAAGATGGGCGGCGGAAGACCGGCATTTGCCTTTCTTATTGCACAAATATTTAATATTTTCTGGACACTTCTTCTGGCGTGGCTCATATTCGGTGGTGTGCTTTTTCCGGCACCGAAGTTCTAGGGGCAGTGAGCAGTAGGTGGTAAGCAGTCGGCAGGAGGCAGTTTATGGTTTATAGCAAAGGCTGAAGTTACGAAGTTACGAGGATACGAAGTTGCGCAACTTCTCAACTTCCCGGCTTCGCATCCTCGAATTTTCGCTATCAGTCATGAGCTATGAACTAAAGTCCAAGCATCTTATAGCAGGTTCTGCAGGGCAGGGGCGGCAGGAGGGTATCTGGTTTTTCCGGTTTTTTTATTTCGAGGAATAACTGATAGGTTTCTTTAAATTTTTGCTGTCTCTGGATAAAGCGGTCCCTGAAGTCGGCATATTCTGTTCTGTTCCATATCGATTCGAATGGTTCACGAAAAATATTACCAAATCTTACCTTGTCGATATTATATTCCTGGCCGCAAAAAACCCTTTTAAAAGGAGAGGCCACAGGAGGGCAAAGATATACGCACGGTGATACCTCACCCTCAACCGATATATAAAGATTCTTAAGAGGATTTTCGCTGCATATGGATACTTCGCCAGTTGACAGATTGGGGATAGCGAGTTTTATGTTTGCTTGTTTTGCCTTATCAAGAACTGCTTTTATCAATCCCCTATAGGGTTCTCTGTTTTCACAGGTGAAAACCTTTTTATCGTCCTGACATGAGTTCGAAATCTGAATAATATTTAACAGGATGATTTCCTCGACGCCTACTTCTTTTGCAAGATCGATGAGAACAGGCAGTTCGTGGATATTTTCTTTCAGCATGAGGTAAACGATGTGTATCCCGGGTTTGTTTGGCGGAACAGATTTGCCGCTTAACTTTTTTAAAAGTTTGATTGAATTGATCAGTGTGTCAAAGTCTGAATTTACCCTGATGGAATTGTGCGTTTCAGGTGTGGCGCCCGACAATGAAAATCCGATGAAGTCTACCCCTGCGCTTACAAGTTTAGCTGTATACTCATCAGTAAGACCCATACCGCTTGTAACAAAACCGACCTGCACCCCTTCCTTTTTTGCAAGGTGGACGCATTCTATCAAATCTTTGTGCAGCAGTGATTCTCCCCACCCTTCAAGTACGATGCTTTCCACATCTTTCATATAAGGCACGATCTTTTTAAAGTCATCGATATCCATGTTTTTCCGGTGCCAGTCTTTATACTCTTCTTTAATGCACATAGTGCACCGCAGAGGGCATCGCGTAGTAAGCTCTATCTGCCACGCCGCGAATCGTCGTGTCTTCCTGCCTTGAAACAGTGTCTGTATGATTCCCATTTTCACAGTGTAGCATAAGTGCAAAAAATGTAAATACTATTACCGGGACTCACGTCGCCCCCTCTTCGGGCAAAGCCCGAAGAGCCTCCCCCTCTCGCTCGCTTAAGCGAGCTGGTACCTCTTTTCCACTAGTAACTCGGTACTGTTTACTTAGCAAAGATCGCAGGGGGGTGCTTAATTTTGAATAGATTTTCTAATGGTGTGATGGTAGATTGTAAAGGCATTGGCTAGACATTATTTGATGAAAAAAGGGTGAAAAATGGGCGATATACGTAAGATGTTCAACCCGGAAACGGTTGCCCTCATTGGTGCAAGTGAAAAAGAAGGGGCTATTGGAAGGACTATTCTTGAAAACCTCCTCTTGTCTGATAAAAGAAAGATTTACCCCGTGAACCCTAACAGAGAGGCGGTGCTTGGTCTGAAGTGTTATCGCGGCATTGCAGATATCCCTGAACTTGTAGATCTTGCAATTATTGCTACAAGGGCTGATACAGTACCTCAATGCGTTGATGAGTGCGGAAAGGCGAGCGTTGAAGGGGCAATAATAGTGTCATCCGGTTTCAGGGAAGTCGGTGAGGAAGGAAAGAGGTTAGAGGACCGGATAACAGAGATCAGGAAAAAATACGGCATCAGGATTTTGGGCCCCAACTGCATGGGTTTTATCCGGCCCAATATAGGTCTCAATACATCTTTTTTAAGGAATAATCCTGAACCGGGAAATATTGCCTTGATTTCGCAGAGCGGTCAGCTTGGTGATGCCATTCTGGACTGGGGGACCAATGCACATATCGGATTCAGCATGTTTGCAACCCTCGGTTCCATGATTGATGTGGATTTCGGTGATCTTATTGATTTCCTTGGAGATGATTACGATACGAGAAGTATCATGATTTATATGGAAAACGTGGGAAACGCAAAGAAATTTTTAAGCGCTGCAAGAGGTTTTGCCAGGAACAAACCGATCGTTATTCTGAAACCAGGGATATTTACGGAAAGCGCAAAGGCTGTCATGTCGCATACCGGAGCAATGGCGGGAAGCGATAAGGTATACGATGCTGCATTCAAAAGGGTCGGTCTTGTAAGGGTAAAAGAGGTGGTTGACCTGTTTAATGTGGCAGAAGTTCTCGACTACAACTATCTGCCGAAGGGTCCAAAGCTGGCAATTATTACTAACGCCGGCAGTGTGGGCATCATAGCCATGGATACGCTTTTGTCTCTGGGCGGTGAGCTTGCAAACCTATCCGGGGAAAGCCTCCTGGAATTTGATTCTGTTTTGCCTCCCAACTGGAGTAAGGGCAACCCGGTTGATATCCTTGGAGATGCTGATATTGAACGATATGTGAACGCTATAGATATATGCATTAGAGACCGTAATGTAGATGGTATTCTCGTTATCCATGCACCGCGTGCCATTGCAAAACGGATTGAGCTTGCCCAGGCAGTCGTTGAATTAGCGAAAAAGACGCAAAAACCTATTATCTGTACGAGAATGGGCGGAACAAGCGTGAAAGAGGCTGTGGAATTTCTCCTTCGCCACGATATACCCACATACGAGACACCTGAAGAGGCAGTAAAAACATATCTCTATATGTATAAGTATAAAAGAAATCTGGATCTGCTCTACGAAACACCTTCCGAATTGTCGGTAGGTCATATATCACCGAAACATCACTTAAAGGCTCTGATAAACAAAGCCCTGAGAGAGAAAGCAACTATTTTGAACGCTGAAGAGTCGGCAAGCTTCCTGACAATCTATGGAATTCCTGCATATAAAACAGTGGTGACAAAGAGTATTGAGGAGGCGCAGAGGATAGCAAAGGGCATCGGTTATCCCGTTGTTCTGAAAGTTGATTCTCCGGATATTCCTCATAAAACGGATGTAGAGGGTATTATAACGGGGATACGGTCCGAAAAGGAATTGAAGGATGCCTATGGCCGGCTAAAGGCAGAAGTAAGGAAAAATGCTCCCAATGCTGTAATAAAAGGTATCACCGTTCAAAAGATGCTTGAAAAGATAGACTATGAAATCATTCTCGGGTCAAAGAAAGACAGGGATTATGGCTCTGTTATCATTTTCGGCATGGGCGGCATCGGGACTGAGATATTCAAAGATATTTCCATAGGTTTACCACCTCTTAACCAGACACTTGCGCGGCGGCTTATGGAGGAGACGGAAGTGTATAAAATGCTTCAGGGATACAAGGGCAGGCTACCTGCGGATCTGAGGCAACTCGAAGAGATAATTGTCAGTTTTTCAAATTTAATCGTTGATTTTCCTGAGATTGCAGAGATGGATATCAATCCTATTGCCATATCGAACGGCAAGGCATATGCCCTTGATACGAAGGTTATCGTTGACAAGGAGGATGTAGATTATTCATCACACTATCCACACCTTGTTTTCACACCGTATCCTTCGAGGTATGTGATGCCCTGCAGATTGCCTGACGGGACGGAGATTCTTTTAAGACCCATAAGACCGGAAGATGAACCACTTGAACATGAATTGCTCACATCCCTCTCCGAAAGGACACTGAAAGAAAGGTTTTTCAGTGTTATCAGTGATATTACGCACGAGATGCTTATAAGGTTCTGTAATATCGATTATGACAAGGAAATGGCCATTGTAGCTGAAGTAAAGGATGGGGAGAAGAGAAGAATTGTCGGTATCGGAAGACTCATCATTGAACCCGATCTTAAGAGCGGCCAATTTGCAGTGCTTGTCCATGATGATTTTCAAGGGAAAAGTTTAGGCTACATGCTCATCGATATGATGATAGGAATAGCACAGGAGAAGGAACTGGAAGAGATTTACGGTATTGTGCTCACAGAAAATGATCGTATGCTCCAGGTTTGCAGAAAATTGGGATTTGAATTGACATTGCTGCCCGATGGAATAAGCAGGGTAACACTCCGGCTGAAGTAAAACAGTGTTGAGTTTTGAGTTATGTGTGTTGAGTGAAATAATCTTTTATGCGATACTGGATACTTGAAATTGGTTTTAACCGGTACCAAGAATCCAGCAACTGATACTGGACTATTTATGGAATTATTAAGAAGAATACGTAAGCACCACCTGGCTATGGCTGGATTAATCATTTTGATCCCCATGTTCATATGTGCCTTGTTTGCGCCTTTCATCTCATTCCACAACCCGGTAGAGCCTGATTTGAAGAGTGTGCTGTCATCGCCTTCATTTTCGCACCCTTTTGGAACAGACACTCTCGGGAGGGATGTTTTTTCAAGGGTTGTCTACGGAAGCAGGATTTCACTGCTTGTCGGCTTTGTGTCTGTAGGCATTGCAGTGATGATTGGGATTATCATAGGGGCAGTTTCCGGGTACTATGGGGGCGTTATCGACGAAGTTATTATGAGGTTTGTTGATCTTATGATGTGCTTTCCCACTTTCTTCTTGATACTTGCCGTTATTGCCCTCCTGGAGCCGAGTATCTGGAATATAATGATTGTAATCGGTCTTACGAGCTGGATGGGTATTGCAAGGCTCATCAGGGCAGAGATATTGAGCATTAAAAGCAAAGAATATGTCCTTGCGGCCAAGGCTATGGGGTTTTCAGAATACAGGATAATCTTCAAACATGTTCTGCCGAATGCCCTTTCACCTATATATGTTGTTGCAACACTTGGAATAGGCGGGGCTATACTTACTGAATCCGCGCTGAGTTTCCTTGGCATCGGGGTTCAGCCTCCAACGCCATCCTGGGGCAACATTCTCACGCAAGCCAAGGACAACATCGAAGTTGCGTGGTGGCTGAGTCTATATCCGGGGCTTGCGATCTTTTTTACAGTGATGGGCTATAATCTTCTTGGTGAGGGGTTGAGGGACATCTTTGATCCGCGCCGCCGGTATCAAAACTGACCAAAAGGCAGTGAATAGTGAATAGTGAATAGTGAATAGTGGAAAAAACCGTGAAGCAGGACTCGTGAAGCGTGAAGCGTGGAAAGACGGGATACGAGGAACGAGATGCGGCATTATCGTCAACAGTGAATGGCAATCAAAAAAACATTGAGCATTGAACATCTTTTCGCAATCAGCAATTCCTGGCCACGCCCTTCAGCTTAGCAGGGCAGGTGAATGTAGCCTTAGTGAAGAATCGAATACTTGAGGAGGATGCGATGAATTTCAAAAAGATCAATAATTTTTGGCAGCTATTGGGGGGTGGAGTTCTGGCGCCGGCGATAATCACCATTCTGCTGTTGATCTGGTTTTCCAACCCAACCGTCAATCGATATCAGTGGCTCTTATGGCTACATCTGCCGCTGCTTATGATTCATGAGTTTGAGGAGTATGTGCTGCCCGGGGGCTTCAAGGAGTTTATCAATACAAAAACCTTTGTGGCGCCGGTTCCGCCGGTTGAAGACGTACCGGCCAACGAGCCCTACATTTTCGCAGTCAATATGGGCTTCTGGCTTTGGATTATCGTGGGAGCACTGCTGGCCAACATTGCTCCCTGGGTAGGGTTTGTTCCGGTCTTGCTGCAGATCATGATTAATAACTTTACCCACACCGTTGCCTTTCAGGGCAAACAGCGCGGCTATAACCCGGGGCTGGTCACCACAATTGTGATCCTGATGCCCTACTGTACCTTGGTCATCGGGTATATTATCCTGGCCCATGTATTTACGTCCCTCGATTGGTTCCTGGGCATTGGATCCGGTCTGGCCGTGCTCGCTATCCTGCTCACGATCACTCTCACTCGTCTCAAGCAGGCGGCTGCTCGCACGGCCTAAGGTACCGAGAGGAGACGAAGAATGAGCTGCAAAGTTCTTCTGGCTCGCCATGAAACTATTTGGGCAACGGGCCGTAAAGCCTTGACAGTTTGTTTTCTGTTCCTGCAAAATACGCTTGGACTGCTGCAAATTTTAGTAATGATTTTTACCATGTGCTCAAAGCCTACATGAGCTGCGTCGTGGAAGACGCAGGATCAGGCACCGATGCGGGACGATACCCTTCGATAATCCTGGATAGAGGAGGTTCTACCAGATGTGAAGCTTCGAGATGACATCGGTAATCGAGAGCTTCCTCATCAGCTTGGTTGTTTTTCAAAACTGTGAAGATTCAAATGGAATTTGCCGATGCCGTGTATAGCATTCAGAGACTATTTCAGGGTTCAGAAACTATATCAAGCCCGGTTTTTTCTTATACTCATTCACTGCTCTTGATTGCCACTGTTGAAACTTCCTTTAAATTATTTGGAAAAAAGGATGTTTTGCTATATAATTAAATACAGGCCATGAGAGTACTTGTTATAGAAGATGAAATTAAGGTTGCCAACTTTATAAGCAGTGGATTGCAGGAAGAGGGCTATATCGTAGA
>CAYMTB010000190.1:5764-7134 GCA_964393225.1 uncultured Syntrophorhabdaceae bacterium | reverse complement strand
GGAAATCGTATTGCTGAGGGCATCCCTTCTCGTGAGAGGATTATTTCCGGCATTGTAGGTAATTGTTGTGGTGTTGCTCAGGGCATCCGTTTTTGTGAGTACATTCCCCCGCGCATCGTAGGTATAGGCAGTGGTGTTGCCCCGCTTGTCTTTAACCTGCGTCCTGTTTCCCGAGGCGTCGTAGGTATAGAAGGCGCTATTGCCCAGGGCATCGGTCTCCTGGATCAGACGGAGCAGATCGTCATGGAAGTGGATGGTTGCGCCTCCCAGGGCATCGGTGATCGTTGTCTTTGATTCGGCCTCGCTGTAAGTATAGAGAGTCTGGCCGCCTTTAGCATCCCTCTGGGAGGTGACAACCCTTTTTTGCGCATCGTAGACATTCGTCACCACCGTATTCCCTCGCTGGTCAACAACAGCGAGCATCTGGTGATTCTCGTCATAAGTGTAGACCGTGGTGTTCCCATTCATATCCTTTGAGGCAGTCAAATTGCCGCTTGTGTCATAGGTGAAATGAAGCTTCCTCCCGATGGGGTCGGTAAGGGCGGTAATGCGGCTGCTTCCGTCCGAGGAAACAGTGATAGTTCTTCCTGATGTGTCGGTGATGGTTGTGAGGGCGTTCCCCGTATAGGAGAAGGTTACAGCGTTACTGTTCCTGTCCGTGATGGAGGAAAGCCTCCCCGTAGTATCGAAGGTATAACGCATAAGGTTCTTCTTTGTGAGTGTATAGGTATTGTCTCCGTTATTCTGTAATACGTCGTAGATACCGGATTGAGGCGCGTACCCTCCCTGTCCGTCAGACATCCATGTATCGGTCTTGCCGTCTCCCCAACGGATGGAGACTGTTGTATCGCTGTTTGCCATGAGCTTCACATTGTAAGAATGCCCCCAGCCAAAGCCGAGAGGACCATCTGCATTGTTCTGGGAGTTGTAGTGGCGCTCGAAGGAGAAGGGAAACCCGCGTCCAGGCATCTCCAGGTCTTTTTTGTTATAGATATAATTCCCTGTAGCCGTATTCACCGGGTCGGGTCCGTAGCCGGAGGAGGTCTTTCCGCCGTAAGCCGCATCGCTTTTTGTGAGGCGGATATTGGCCGATACATTTGTGCTTGAAAGTGTGACGGTCTTTCCTGAAGCAGGGTATCCCGCTATGTAGATGGTAATGGCGTATGTACCCGGCGCAAGGGACGAGAAAGAATATGTGCCGTTCCCATTGGTCCTGGTGGATAAACCGTTACTGAGCATGACCACAGCGCCGACAATCGCCTGCCCGGTCACGGAATCACGGAGCGTGCCGGAAATGACCAAATTACCTTGTAATGTAAACTTCTGGATACGATAGTTACCGCTGGTATCAGCTACATATACGTTACCTG
>CAYMTB010000190.1:0-5664 GCA_964393225.1 uncultured Syntrophorhabdaceae bacterium | reverse complement strand
CAATCCCCTGGATACTTGTAAACTGTCCATCGCCGGTACCATACGATCCCCATTTGGTGACAAACTTGTAAGTTTCCTGCCCAAACGCAGTAGATGAAATCAGCAAGAAAACTCCGACAATCAAAACCATATAATAAACTTTTTTCATATATCCCCCCAATTTTATAAAATTTTGCACCTATCGAAATCGGGTTTGTCCACATTGATAAGGTTCTCAAGCTCATTCACGTTTGGCCTCCGCCAATCCTAATAGCCGCACAGCGTGAGATTTTAGGCATAGTCAACGGCATCGTTCCAAGTCTTTGTACCACCTGAAAGATTTCCATCCTTCGGCCACATAAGCCCTGTCAGATTATCGGTGACGCATTCTCCATCGACCGTAAACCTCGGATTCGGCCACGCAACACCGGCCCTTATTTCCCCATCCTGCCCCGTCCCAGCGCAGCCGATCTCCACCCCTGCCCAATCGTAGCACTTCGTCTGCCCGGTCTGCGGCAGATTGACCACTCCTCCTGCATGGGCAATTGGAGCCATGAATAACGCAAAGCAAATCACTATAAATAAGAACAAATTATGAATGGGATATTTGATGAAGAGTTTCGGATTATCAGAGGAATTGAATTTTTTTGTTGCAATCCTTATCTTAGAACACTGCTGCGGCACCTTGAACCATTTCTTTGTTTCCACTACATCCCCCTCGAAAAGCTAAATGAATCTGGTTTGCTGATGTTGGTGTTTGAAGTATTGCCATTGTTTTTGAATCCCCCTTCCCATTTATGAATGGACACTGAACAACAGTTAGAGTAAAAATATAATATTTTCTGGTGTTATATTGTATTATACACCGCACCTCACCTTTGTCAATGATAGTGGTCATTTTTTTTCTCATAATCCGGCAAAATTGCCAATTATCTGCTCGGCGCTCATGACTTTCCATAATCCATTGTGCGGAAAAGTATTTCAGTCTTTTTCACAACATGTTCCTATCCATCCGCTGCAGTAGGAAATAAGCATGACACTCCTGCTGCAGTAAGGACATATAATGTTTCCCGCACTTCTTCCTGTGGTTGGTGTTGTCATCATATGATTCTTTTATCATTACCATGAGGATAATCCTCCTAACCCCCTGTAGGTTTAATGCAAAGTCGGCAATCTGGCTGAATAAGTGTATACAAAATAAATAAAAATATGTTTTCGATTTATTGTGGTATTAATAGGGTAGTAATTACCATACTATATAAGCTATTGGAGATACAACTGGAGATCATCGCATAACATTCTTATAAGGGTAAGAGAAAATCTACATTTCAGGCTATTCATTGCCGCTTGAAAGCCGCTACGAAAGTCAAAATGCTGTCTGTGTGGATTACAGGAAGCAGTCGTACCCTGCTATTACAGAAAACAAGCCGCCAGGTATTTACACATTTCAATCGGTTATTAACAAACTTAGAAAAAGATTTGATGGGCGGTATTTATAATGTTGATTTCTTCTTTGACCTAAAGGTGTTTATAACGGGGAAACTCTCCATAAATTTGCTAAGCAGTCGGCATTGGTTGCAATTCTGATTAAGGGTTAACATCTTGCTCGCAGCCGTATTTGCTCCTGATCCTGTAAGACTTTAAGAATGCCTACAATGCTATCCATACGAGGGTTTCCGCTTGGCCCCAGCATCCGGTGGATACTTTTGCTGGATTTGTTAAGCTTCTGGGCAAGAGCTGGAAAAGTAATCGTTGCATTGATATAATCACGAAGCATTGCCTTGCCTACATCCAGATTACCTTCGAGGATCTCGTTTACAGATTCCGTCAGCAATCCCTTACGGTATTGTGCGTCATGTACCGCACGTTCCATTATGGTGTTTTTAAAATCACGGGTAAGGGCCATGATCAACCTCCTTGTTTTTTTGAGTACTTATATTCCTGCCAGTCCATTTTTGCTTTTTCGATATCTTTACTCTGTGACTTCTTAATCCCTCCGGTCAATAGAATTATCAAAATGTTTTTATCCTGGCCGAAGTAAACCCTGTAGCCAGGGCCAAAATCTATCTTATATTCAAAAACGCCGCCACCAACAGATTCGACATTAGAAAAGTTGCCGTACTGCAATCGATACACTGCGGTTGTAATTTTACTTGCGGCAATAGAGTCCAGATCCTTAAACCATTCTCCGAACGGTGACAGTCCGTCTTTGAGATATTCCTTGACCACATATGCTGCCATTAACAATATAGTAACGCATAAGTTACTTTATGTCAATCTTTAAAAGAGGTAATACTTTCTTGCGACAGTATTATGAATTACCGCATAAAATCTTGCATTGCAAAGCATATGACCAGATGCTCGATTACAGGAAGACAGCCCATACTTCGATGTTCATCATAATCTTGTAGCAAAAGAACCGTATTACCCACTTGAAACGAGAAAGAGCCATCTTTTTCGTTATGGCACTGTAGAGAAAATGCTGTCGCTGAAGCTCAGAGTGTTGCCCTTGACGGGGAATTCAGCGATCATCACTTGCGCCGGCACATTCTCAAACATCACAGGAAGGCCGTTGGCAATGAAGAAATTCTGGGAATCCATCAGTTGAAAATGGAGATGGGGTGCGCCAGAGTTTCCCGTGTTTCCGACCTTGGCGATAACCATTCCCTTGTTCACATTGTCCCCAGGTTTTACACGGATAGAACCTTCCTGAAGATGGCAATAAGCACTGAACTCACCGTTCCTGTGATCGATGACCACGTAGTTCCCCGCTACGGCATTGGTCCAGCCGATCTTTGGGATCAATTCTTTGATGAGGCTAAGGGCATATCCGGGTTTAGTAAATTGGATCGGGTCGCTCATCTGTTCCTCAGGAAACTTATCCCCCATTTCTAAGACCACACCATCGCCTATGGCCAGAACCTCCCGTCCCCAGATGCTGTATTCGGAAAGGGTCGTGGGTTTGGGACGTGAAATTTCAGTAAATGATGCTGCGTCTTTCTGGTTGGCCCCTACCAGGTCCATGGCAAATTCTTGGGATGCCGATCCACGGTGGTGGATATAGCTCAGTGGAAGAAAGGCCATCTGCACATCGCCTTTCACCGGAAAGATATATTTTCCCTTCACCTCATAAAGAGTGAGTTGGACAGGGAAAGAGGCGACCGTTTTTTTCCTGCCGGACTTTATGGTCAATTTAATCTCCATGCCATCTATTTTCACTTGACCGACATGATGGAGATATGCAATTTTCGAGAGTGGGAGCAGGATGCTTTGTCCCTTGGCCGCTGTGCCTTTTTCCGACAGTATGCCTTCGGGAAGCACCACATTACCGAAAGACAATTGCACGGTAGGCAGCGGCGGTTTCTGTTTGTTCAGCATATCGGCTGTCGCAGCAATTGCTTCTGATAATGTCTTCCCGGATATCTGAAGGCGCATCGTTTCAACGCCTGAGACCTTGCCGATCACATCCACCTGGTCGATGGTTACGGGGGTCTTCTGTTTATTCGTTACAACCAGATCGGGCAGCTTGATATCGGTGATCTCCCAGTGGCCAATGCGACAGGTAACGGGAATAACCTTCTTGCCATGGACAAGATAACGAATGTTAATTTTCTCGACTGACCATGCTGATGACGGAATAATAAAAAGAATCATTGCCACTAAAACAAACCAGAACTTTTCAAACATACTTTTCCATAAATGGTTCATCATACCTCTCCTGTTCTATGATAACATCGGTTATCTGCCATTTCCCTTTAGACGCGACGATGGGATTATATTACTGCTTTGCCAAAGGACATGGACCGTGTTCAGCAATAAGTCGCTTTATGGCCGATTGGCTGTAGGGGCTGGTTCGGCGATACCTTCAAATATCCATACCCGTTAATAGTTTGATTCTCTCGATTTTTTCTTCCCCGAGTTCTTCAAGGTCTTTGATTTTGATCCAACCTTCTGCTATGAGCCGACTGAAAACTGTTATCAATACTAAATATCTGTAATCGTACTTATTATCGATTTCCTTTCTTTTTTTGTATAAATATTCTTCCAGTTCCCATATCTTTTTTGGTTCCGATAGATTGTTCAGTTTTTGCCTTACTGTTTTAATAATATCTTCACACTCATTTCTGTATGCTTTATCAAATGCGACTCGTGATATTGACTTTTCTTTCTGGTTCCATTTTAAATCATTCATCTATTGCCTCAATCTTTTTAATATGCCGAACGCAATTAGACTGTGCGGCATGCCGATAGGCTGTCCGTAACAGTCATTTGTTGGAAATATGCCGTTTACTCGACTTTTCACCATTGTCTTATTGGTATGCCTCTACTAAAGCAATTTTTCCCTTTATGCAGAGTTGATCGTAGATAGGCTTGAAACATTCCTGTTCAAACAACTCGGTATATATAGAAGATATTTTTCCGGGATAGACGTTCAGGTTAAAGTGAATTCCGTTATGGTGAAAACCAGCGAATATTTCAGGCAACTCATTCAATAAATAATGAGACAGCGATTCTATTTGTTGTTCGTCGAAACGAGCGGTTATTTCACCAAGATTGCGTCTGGTAATCGAAATGAGTACTTCCCTGAATCTCTGATTCAGTTCAAAGGCACTGTTTAATATTTGAGAATTAAGGCAAAATATTTCATCCTGTATGACATCTGGCCATTCAACAATTACGATGCGCTCTTTCTTTTCAGTCGGAAGTTTGGAGTAAGCTTCTGTGCATATCTGAAGGATTTCGTCGCTTTTTTTAAAAGCTTTTTCGATTGCAGCCATTGGCTTTGAGCGGTTAAACACTTCATTGTTGATCCGCTGAATAATATCGACCACTAAAACGGCAACGCCATCTTTAGATCGATCAGTAGCCCAGTCCATAAATGCAGAGATGTATTCCAACGTAAATACTTTATTATTTATACTGATGCCAAGATAAGGGTTCCACTGCCGGTTGTTGATTTCAACCTCTGTCGTATTGATTAAAGTTTCTATTTTCATAACCGTTCATTATCCCCCAGATTGCTTATTCTATTCCGGTAGATGATCGATAATGCAGTTACCGTTCCACATGCCAGAAAGCTGGCCGCCATCCCGAACAGCAAATACAGGTCGCCTTGCAAATATCCGTGTAAAGCACCTGTGATCTGGAGAATAGAAAATCCTGCAAAGGTGAAGGTTGAAACACCATCGGCGCTACGACACCGGATAATTTTAACCGCTTGAATCACAAATAATGACGCATTTACTAAAAGACCCATTCCAAAAATAGAACCGATTATTTCCTTCAAAATGACACCCTGTTAAGTATGTATATACTAAAAATTCATCAAAAAGAGTATAGGCAATTGAGTCGAGCAGACGGGCTTCTTTAAATATTCAGGTTGATGTTTGTTTTCTCTGTTTTCCGCCTTATTTCAAGGCAATGCCACATTATCTCAACCAAGTACCCGTTGGTTTCAACCCCTCACAAAACATGCTATTTATATCATACTCGTCGAGGAAATGACATCATCGATAACCGTTTGAAACATTGTACCGCAAAGAAAAGTGCCCTATGCTTGATTACAGTCAACTATATTTAATTCCTCCTTCAACAAAAAATGATTTACGGCTTAGCATTACAAACATGACACGAATGAGCTTATGGGCCGTGGCGAGGACCGCCTTTTTATAGGGTAGTCCCTCC
>CAYMTB010000189.1:5954-7147 GCA_964393225.1 uncultured Syntrophorhabdaceae bacterium | reverse complement strand
CTCGCAGAGCCGCAGAGTTCACAGAGAAAGATGAGATATGTAGGTGACCAGAATTTAGAGAAAGACGAATTCTGTCCACACTCCATGCCCTTCAGGCAAAAGTTGTTTATAACCTTGCAGCGCAGAAGTAAATTACCCCTAACATTAATTCAAACATACCCTTGAATAATAGTAAATTAAATGTTACCATTAAAGATATGGACTACCAGGTTCTCGAATTGTTACTGGAGGATGGTACAAGTCCTTACGAAGAATGGTTTTTGTCACTTGATCCTATTGTTGCGGCAAAGATTGCAGTTGCGAAGCTCCGATTGCAACAAGGGAATACGTCCAATATCAAGTGGTTCGATGGCATCGGTGAATACAAAGTTGACTGGGGCCCAGGGTACCGCATCTACCTGGCAAAGGATGGCCCGAGAATCATTGTGCTTATTGGAGGCGGAACAAAGAAAGGGCAACAAAGGGACGTCGAGCGGGCAATCAACTTGTGGAAGGACTATAAACGGCGCAAGCTGGTTGAAAACAAGAGGAGGTAATACAATGGCCCTTACTCGTGATTTTAAAGAAACTGTAGTCAATCGCGCAAAGAATGACCCGGCGTTCGCACAAGCGTTACTCAATGAGGCTGTTTCCCTTTTCCTTGATGGAGATGCTGAAACATCAAAGAGAATACTACGCGAGTTAGTTAATGCAACAATAGGCTTTGAGACATTGGCCACTGATATTCACAGGCCGAGTAAAAGCCTCCACCGGATGTTGTCACATTCCGGCAACCCGACAATGGATAACCTTTCAGCAATCTTTGTTGCGATCAAAAAAGCACTTCGAGTTGAGATCAAGATGGCAGTTACAGCATGATAAACCTTAACATTTAGAATTTAGAAATGAGAATTTAGAAAGTTGAAATTTACGGCAATTCCAACAGATAGCATTGAAATTGATCCGAAGGTTTGTAACGGTAAGCCTGTAATACGAGGAACAAGAGTTCCTGTTTCTGATTTGCTTGAACAGATAGCCGAAGGTGAATTATGGGACGATTTGCTGAGAAACTACCCGGAATTAAAAAGGGAAGACATACAGGCAGCGTTGCTGTATGCAACCGCATCGCTTGACCATATGGAGATAAGGGCAACGCCTATACAACTCCGAGCATTTTGTAAATTATCTCGTCATCCTTTCTCCAAAACGTTCAA
>CAYMTB010000189.1:0-5854 GCA_964393225.1 uncultured Syntrophorhabdaceae bacterium | reverse complement strand
TACAACTCCGAGCATTTTGTAAATTATCTCGTCATCCTTTCTCCAAAACGTTCAAAATGGATCCGGACAGCCTAAACTCGGTTGATAAAGTCTGATGAAAGCATATCAATTTATATGCGAAGCATGAAAACAAGGATTAAGGATTGATGGATTATGGATTAAAATAATCCCTGATCCTTACTCCCTGATCCAGCTCTTAAAGGTGGGTTTGCCCTCTAATCCCTAATCCATAATCCAGATTTCCCTTGTAATTCTACATTGAGGTGTTACCGGCAAGCCTTTCCCTTACCCACATTCTGACGAGTGTGGACATACCAAGACCTTTATTATCTGCAACTTCTTTGAGCTCAGCAATGGTTTGTTCATCAAGTCGCAATGTCAGGACCCGTTCCTTTCGGAATGATAAACCTTCCGGTCCAGGCAGGAAGTCTTTCACGATCTTTCCTGTTTTCATAGGTTCATCGGTGTATATGATTTTCTTTTTCATAAATTTTCTTCCCCTTTCTCCAGTAACCTGCTCCAATGATCCGGATTATACCTTCTCTATCGGTAAAGCGGACAGTCATGACGCCACCCTTTACCTTGCCAAAGCAGAAAAAACGATCTTCACCCACGCCATGATCCAAGTCCTCAATGATAACACGCTGAGTATCGGCAAAGGCGTATTGAGCTTCATAGAAAGAAACTTGGCGTTTTGGAGCTTCATTATGTGAATGTAATACGAACGCATGCTATTGTCAACTGGAATAAAATATTGGGTGCTGTCCCTCATTTTTCCTTGGGCAGAACGCTGATAAATTTTACCCGCAGGGTTGCGGGTTTGCCGGGATGGATATTTCTCGCATACCGGCAAAAAACATTACTCCTTATCCCTCTCATCCCCCTCTGTGCCTCGAACGACCGCAGGGAGTGGGCGAGAGAGAAAAGGCAATTATGAATTATGAATTATGAATTGAGATGAAGGAAGAAAATACAGAAAGGCAATAATAAGATATAATTTTGAATTTTGAATTGAAGAGAAAAAAGAATCTCATACCTTATCTCTCGCAGAGGCGCAGAGTACGCAGAGAAAGATGAGATATGCTGGTGACCAGAATTCAGAGACAGACGAATTCTGTTCACACTTCATGCCCTTGGCAGGGCAGAAGTATAATCACCCTCAGCACCTGACGGTGCTATAGTAAAATTTTACCCGCAGGGCTACTGGGCAAATTTCATCTTGCATAATTTGCAATAGAAGTGCATATTATCTGCATGTGGATAGACAGACACTCTGAAATACTGCTTAAGCGCATGACGGAACAGTTCCCGGCTGTGCTGGTTGCTGGCGCCAGACAGGCCGGTAAAACTTCGATATTACGCCACCTTTATCCGCACGCCTCATACCTAAGCCTCGATCTTCCGGCCAATGCCGAAGCCGCACATACCGCTCCGGAGCACTTGCTTAACCAATATCCGGAACCGGTAATCATCGATGAAATTCAGTATGCCCCCTCTTTGTTGCGTTATTTGAAATACCTGATAGACCAGGACCGCACCCCCGGGCGCTATCTTTTGACAGGATCACAGGTTTTTCCACTCATGGAAGGTGTTTCCGAAAGCCTTGCCGGCAGGTGTGCGGTTTTGAACCTGCATACCCTGTCCAGGGCTGAATTGCTTGATACCGGACGCCCGATAGAAGAGACGTCCTATATTTTCCTCGGCGGGTATCCGGAGCTGTATGTCGGGACCGAGGCGAATTTGTGGTTTCCTGCCTATGTGGCCACATACCTGGAGCGGGATGTGCGCAACATTCTGCGGGTTGTTGATCTTCAGGATTTTAATCGATTTATTCGCGCCTGTGCTCTCAGGTCATCTCAGGTTCTCAACTATTCCGATCTCGCCAGGGATACCGGAATCGCGCCCAACACCGCCCGTAAATGGCTGGGCCTTCTGCAAACCTCAGCCGTTGTTACTCTGATTGAACCGTATTTTGGAAATCGGACCAAACGGTTGATCAAGTCGCCGAAGCTGGTTTTTCTGGACACCGGTCTGGCGGCCTTCCTGGCCGGATTTCGGTCCGAGGAGGATTTATTCGCATCATCTCTTGCAGGCGCTTTCTATGAGTCCTATGTTTTCGGACAAATAATAAGACATACCGCATCCCAGGGTGGTTCCATGCCTATCAATTACTGGCGTACTGCCAACGGCCCGGAAGTAGATCTGGTCATAGAGCAAGCTGGAGGGACGATCATGGCCATCGAGTGTAAGTTGAAGGAACACCCCGATATTGCAGATGCTGCAGGCCTGCGGGCTCTGGCCGAAGCGGAGAAGGGGCGCATCAAAGAAAAGTTTGTGGTGTGCCGCACGAAAGTTACCTACAAGCTCCCCGATGGGACACGGGTTATGAATCTTCCGGAATTGTTGAGGAATGTATCGCTGTGATACCGGAATCTTCTCTTACGAAGCAACATCCAGTAAATTGTTTATGGTTCCCGGGCTGTCCAGTATCGAGTGGCTCAAATAAAAAATCTTTGTTACAGAAATCATTATTTGAATCTTCTGTTTCTCTAAGTTACAATATAACGTTGGAGGTGGCGTGTAATGCCCAGAATAACGCTTAAAGAAACTATCACGAGAAAAATAGACATTCCTATGGATGCACTTTACGGTATTATAGACAACCTGACGGAAGTAGAACGTAAAAGTCTCCTAAAAAGACTCGTAAAACCAGCTCAGAGATTTCAACCTTTCAAGAAAGACAAGATTGAGGCTATATTAGCAGACTTTGCCGACACTTCGTTATACGAGGAAGGTTTTTTAAAGGATCTGCAAGATGGTCTCAATAAGTCATCTATCTATGATCAAAATGCTGACAATCATTGATCTAAGAGAGGATATTGCTGAATACATAAATAAACATGGTCTTTCCGGAAAATGGGGAAAAGCCAAAACCTTATTTGAGACAAATCCATTTCATCCTTCCCTGAATACAGAACTTTTAGAACCCAGACACCGCTTGATTTATTCTTTCAGAGTTGATAGGCAATACAGAGCTTTATTTATTTACCTGCCAAATAATACAGTAGAAATCCTTGCAGTTACAAAACACTACCGGAAATAGAAGCTAAATAAAGAAATCCATCCCCATACTCCCAGGGGATATATGTAAAATTTTATGCCAAGCATGAGACGTTCCTTCTTTAACAATTTGCACCTTCAGATGCTGATTGTTTTATCTGATTTGCCGCTCTATCTCAAATCAGATAAAGAAAATATTAATCCGTGTTAATCCGCAGTTATCTGTGGCTAATCCCTAATCCTGTCGCTGCAGCCCTTGACATTACACACTCCTGTATGCTTTATTATGATCCTTAAAAGGAGGCGTTTTATGCATACATCAACGGTACGAATCAATGTAACATTGCCGAGGGAGATGGTAGAGTCTCTGAATCAAATTGCAGGTCCCCGCAGCCGCAGTCGCCTCATTGCGGAATCGCTCCGGGAATACATCCGGCAAATGGAAGCGGCCGAATTGGCAAAGCAGCTTGAAGAAGGGTATTCCGCCGCAGCAGCGGAGAGTACAGCCATGACCGAAGAATTCGAAGCCGTCGATCTGGAGGGGTGGGATGAATATTAAGCGAGGGGAGATTTACCTGGCCGCCCTTGACCCCGTGATGGGACGGGAGATCGCCAAAACCCGCCCGGTCGCGGTGGTTTCCAACGATAAAAACAATGAATTTTCCGGAACGGTGACGATTCTTCCCCTGACCTCAAAAAACCCTCAGACGGTCTATCCTTTTGAGGTTTTTATTCCCCGGGGCATTGCCGATTTACCCAGAGATTCCAAGATCAAAGCGGATCAGATTCGCACCCTCGACAAGCGAAGGATCATAAAAAGGATTGGCGTTTTGGATCAGAATGGTTTGAACGCAATCGACGAGGCCCTGAAAATCCACCTGGCCCTGAAATAGGGCTAAAATAGAAAAAATATTCGTTTTTAACAGGGATAACTACAGGAAAGCCAGTGATGAGTTATAGTTCATGAGGCCGGTTCCCGTTTTTTCTTGACGTATAATATTCCTTACATTATGCTTTATCCGTAAGGAAACATACAAGGAGGATAATGATATGCAATCGATAATTACTTCGAAATATCAAACTACTATTCCAAAAGCTATTCGTGAAAATCTCGGTCTCTCCGTGAAAGATGCTTTGGAATGGAAGGTGGAAAAAGGGAAGGTTGTTCTTTGTTCGGCAAAACAGAATTTTCTAAAGTACAGAAACGCGATAAAGACGGGTGGGGGAGATATCGCCGGTGACATTGAAGCTGCCCGGAATCTTCGTATGGAGAGGTATCGGTGAAGCGATATATCATTGACACTAATGCTCTTATATCTTTTGTAACGGATCGAAATCCGGAGCAGCAGCAGAGAGTTGCTCCGCTGTTTGAATCTGCTGCACATTTGAAGGCTGTAATTCTTTGCCATCATCATGTTCTGACCGAGTTCATTTATGTGATGGACAGGGTTTACAACGTCCCTAAAGGTGAGATCAAAAGGATGATTGACGATCTCATGGAAATGCCGGGTATCGAGATTATTCAGGAAGTCAATTTTAAAACAGTACTATCTTATTGGCCGGAACCGATCCCCGATTTTGGTGATGCAGTGATTGCCTCCGTCGGCAAAACCATAAAAGGATCTACGATTGTAACATTTGACCTGAAATTTGCCGTCAGCCTAAAATCGCTCAAGCTTGCCAGCCACTTATTTTAGAGAGAGATATAAAAATGGTGCTATAGAAAAATTTTACCCGCAGGGTGTGCGGGTTTGCTCTCTAATCCATAATCCTTAATCCATAATCCAGCACTTAAAGGCGGGCGAGAGACGGAGGGCGGAAGTCGGAGATCAGAGGACAGTGCCCCTATTTTTCCCTTGACACCAAGGTTGGCAGTGTGTACGTTGTTAGTACAATTTACGATGGGGCTGATTTAAATATATCCCCACATCTTGGAGGTCATTATGGCAACATACACAGTAACGGCAAAAGTAAACCCTTCCCGCAAGCGAGCATCCGACGTGCGCTCCGGCAGGTTTGGGCTGCGTACGACGCCGGCCCAGGCAGCCCTGATCCAGTACGCTGCCGAGGCGACGCGGAAGAGCGTCACCGAATTTGTACTGAACAGCGCGTGCGAAAAGGCGGAACAAACTCTTTTAGATAGGCGGCTCTTCATGGTTGATGAACAGACCTGGCTGGCATTTCAAGACGCTCTTGAAAGACCGACTCAGGTGAAGAAGGTCGTGCAGTCACTCATTACAGAACCGGCGATCTGGGAAAAATAGGATGACCGAGAGGATCCCTTATGCAGCTCCGGTACTGCTTTCGGGAGAGCATGATTGTGACGGTTTCGATTGCGGCCATGCCCTGCTCAACGATTGGCTGCGACGTTATGCATTTCAGAATCAACGGGCCAATGCCGCCAGGACCTTTGTCGTTTGCCGTGAACAGGAACGCCGTGTGATCGGCTATTACAGCCTGGCGGTGGGGGCGGTGGATCACGCCATCGTGCCCGCACGCGTCGGAAAAGGGTTGGCGCGGCATCCCATTCCGGTGATGGTCTTGGCCCGATTGGCCGTGGATATCCATCATCAGGGGAAAAATATCGGACGGGGTTTGCTGAAAGATGCAATTTTACGGACGCTTGAGGCCGCCGAAATCGCCGGTATCCGTGCTATTTTTGTCCATGCAAAGGAAGATCGGGCACGCGGTTTTTATGAGCGCTTTGGCTTTGAACCTTCTCCCATCCATCCCCTGCAACTCATGATGTTGATCAAGGATTGTAAGCCGTCACCAGTAAAACGCTGAGGACGGA
>CAYMTB010000188.1:0-7153 GCA_964393225.1 uncultured Syntrophorhabdaceae bacterium | reverse complement strand
CAATTGCCTTGCCTATCCTCTCCGGCATTCTCCTCATCCTTATTCAGCCACCCATATCGCTTTTTCCTCTTGCATATGTTTCCCTCATACCGCTCATACATTCATTAAAAACTAATAATATTCGCCATAATTTTCTCATGGGCTTCATAGCAGGCGTTGTATCCCACACCGGGCACATTTACTGGGTTGTCATAGCGATGAACAGATACGGGGGAATAGACATCTATACAAGTGTTCTCATCATGCTGCTCCTTGTTCTCTATATATCTTTGTATATTGGCTGTTTTACGGCTTCTTCCTCATACCTTGAAAGCAAACTTTCTATCCCGTTATTTCTATCAGCTCCCTTCATATGGGTTATTTTAGAATATATCCGGGGGATCTTTCTTACAGGTTTTCCATGGTCCTTCCTGGCACATTCACAACACAATTTTCTGACGCTCATTCAGGTTGCATCCGTTACCGGCACGTATTTTTTGTCGTTTCTGATCGTGGCGATTAATTTCATCCTGTATCGTCTGTTTATTGTGTTTTACCGAAAGATACAGGGTTCAGATTCTAAACTCAAAACTCAAAACTCAAAACTCAAAATTGGTTTTATTGTGTATGCTGTTATCATCCTCGCCTTGTTTGCCGCTTCCTGTATATATGGTTATAATCGGTTACAGGCAACAGAGACCGGAAACCTGAAGGCGGTAATCATTCAGGGGAACATACGACAGGATGTTAAATGGGACGAGTCATTCAAGACCAGAACGATAAATACATACCTGCAAAAATCAGGTGAGGCTGGAAGAAATGCAGATATTGTCATCTGGCCTGAAACGGCAATGCCATTTGTATTCGATGATGCAATACATGTAAATAGATTCATAAAAGAGATTCCTGCTGCCCTGCAAACCAGCCTCCTGTTTGGAGCAGTCTCAAAGGATAAAAAGGGGAGGTACCGGAATTCTGCTTATGTTTACGGAAATGATGGCATGCTCGCAGGCAGTTACAGCAAGGTGCATCTTGTTCCCTTTGGTGAATATACGCCCCTCATCTCATATTTCCCCTTCCTTTTAAAACTCACTGCCGCCGGTGGTGACTTTGTTCCGGGCGAGTCACACAAACCCATAGCGACACCATTGGGTAAAATCGGTATTCTCATATGTTACGAAGGCGCATTCCCTTCCATTACTGTCGAAACTGTGCAAAAAGGTGCGCAAGTCCTTGTTAACCTTACGAATGATGCATGGTATGACAGGAGTTCTGCTCCATATCAGCATCTCGTCTTTTACATCTTCAGGGCCATTGAGGCCGACAGGTATGTGCTGCGCGCTGCAAACACGGGTATCAGCACAATCATAGACCCGAGAGGACGGATTAAAGAACAGACAGACCTGTTTGTTGAAAGCGCTTTTGCCGGAGCGTTTTCTTTAAAAACAGAAAAAACACCTTATGTAACTTATGGGGACTACTTTATTCTGTTCTCATTCCTTTGTCTTCTCACTGCCTGCGCATCAAAAATGTTACGATATAAGGGGCAGAAAGGTTGATATTGTTGTCTGGAACCATGAACTATCAGCCATGAACTGTCTTTACCGGGAATCGTACGGACATTGCCGGTTCGTTTTATGAAAAGTACAATTTCTTTTGCATGGTTCAATACGTACGTTTACATCGCTTTCGGGTATGGCCGACAGGATATCGTTTTCCACTGCTGAGATAACCCGGTGGGCATCCTTCAGTGAACAGTGTTCAGGCATAACGAGACGCAGATCTACAAACTGTTTTCTTCCCGCTGTCCTCGTTCTGATATCCCTGAAATCGCAATATGAATCGATGTGTTTGGCAAGAACTTTCAGGACATCCATTTGCCCGGCTTCTCCGATTGACGCATCGAGGAGTTTCGTAAACGCCTCTTTAAGGAGGCGGGCAGATGGAACAATGATTATCGCACTTACGAGAAGTGTTGCCACAGGATCAATGTAGTTAGCTATCGAAGAAAAACCGGTCCGCATTATAAACATATAGAAAGCGAATGACAATGTTATGGAGAGGGAAATATACCCTTCAAGCCGGAAGTGAATCCCTTCGGCTTTCAGCGCCGGCGAAGAACTCTTTTTTGCAAGCTTCAGGATGAATGATGCCCCCCAGAAATTGATGACAACACCAAGAAGGCTGCATATCAGGCCTATAACAGGGGATTGGATCTCATCGATGTGGATGATATTCAAAATAGCTTCGAACGACATGGCCAATGCGAGGCCGATCAGTACACTGCCTTCTATCAACTCACAGACATTTTCAACCTTGCCGTACCCGTAATTGTGGAAAAAGTCGGCAGGCTTGTCAGCCATTTTTATCGCATAGTAGAGGATGATGGAAACGGCCAGGGCAACACAGGATATCCCCAAATCGGCCGCAATTGCGAGGGAATTAACTATAACCATTGCGAAAACTTTTATAACACAGAGAACAATGTTCGAAAAAAGGCTTACCTTTACGGCAAGCATCATGTCTTTCTTGAGACTCATTTTTCCATTATATACCAAATCTGAAGTAATGGCAAAAAGCCCGGCAATTCCCGGTGAATTTCCTCAACCCTTCCCGGTAATGCCAACCATCGGCAATTGATCGTTTGACGAAGCGGATTCCATTGCAAGGCTGTTTAAAAGCGCCTTTGCCGCCTGCTGCTCGGCCTCTTTCTTGTTTTTTCCTGTCCCTTTTGCCTTGTAATCTTTTCCTACGTATACAAAGACGGTAAAACCATCCATTGTCCGTCTTGTAAACTTGTATTTCGGCAGGATGCCCCATCTTTTCTGGGAATATTCCTGGAGGGCATTCTTCGGGCTCTTTTCGGTAAGTTTTTCTTCGTTAAAATAGGACTGGAACAACTCTTTGATTATGCGGGTTGTCTTCCTTATACCGCCATCAAGATACAGTGCGCCGATAAGCGATTCGAGCATGTTTGACAAGACCTTGGATTCCTCGGGTACATAGTTGTCGCCGTTTCCATAAGACATATGTTTCCCTAGATCGATGGTCTTTGCGATTTCTGTCAAGGTTTCCCTCTTAACGAGGCTTGAACGTGCGTTACTCAAAAACCCCTCATCTCCGTTTTTGTACCTTCTATAAAGGAGTATGCTGATGATGCTGTTCAGAATGGCATCGCCGAGGTATTCGAGCTTTTCGTTATCTGATTTCCTTACATCCTTTTTTTCGTTAAAATATGAGCTGTGCGTGATGGCCTGGTTAAGTAATGCCCTGTTTTTGAAAGTGTAGTTGATTGTTTCTTCTAATGGGGTAGTGTGGTCCATGGCTGAAGGCTTAGAACTGAGAGCCGAGAGCAGAAAGAATGAAGTCATTAGCCTTCAAACTCTCCGCTCTGTACTCTATGCTCTACGCTAAATCTTAAATGCTTCTTCCGTCCCTGAGTATTGTTTTCTCAGTTTAGGTTTCTCAATTTTGCCGGTCGGGTTTCTTGGCACATCACCAAAGAAAATCTTTCTCGGCCTCTTATATTTTGGAAGTGGTTCGCAGAATTTAAGGAGTTGTTCAGCAGTCATGGTTCTGCCTGATTTAAGCTCAATAACAACTGCTACAATCTCGCCGAGGCGTTCATCGGGAAGACCAATCGCGGCTGCATCCTTTATATCCGGGTTGGTGTAAAGAAAATCCTCCACTTCTACAGGATAAACATTTTCACCTCCGGTGATGATCACATCTTTCTTCCTGTCAACAAGCCAGATAAAACCATCTTCATCAACCTTAGCCATATCGCCCGTGTAAAGCCAGCCGTCTATTAAGGCCTTTGCTGTTGCCTCAGGGTTCTTGTAATATTCCCTCATGACGCCGTTACCCCGGACACAGAGCTCTCCCGGTTCGCCGGGTTTAACATTATTTTCCTTTTCATCAACTATTTTGAATTCCCAGTTGAAGCCGGGTATTCCGATAGCGCCAATCTTGTGTTCGTTCCCCATCCCGAGGTGAATACAGCCCGGACCGGTAGATTCACTCAATCCGAAGTTAGTATCATAATCCATACCCGGGAAATATGATTTCCAGTGCCTTATGAGTGCCGGTGGTACAGGTTGAGCACCTATATGCATAAGGCGCCACTGGTCAAGTTTATAATTGGACAGTTTAATTTCCCCGCTCTCAAGCTTGAGGAGTATATCCTGCGCCCACGGCACAAGCAGGAAGATATGGGTGCCGCCTTCTTCGCTGATTGCTTCAAGAGTCCATTCCGGAGAAACACCCTTCAACAGTACGCCCTTTGCACCAACGATGAAACTTCCAAACCAGTGCATTTTTGCGCCTGTATGGTAAAGAGGGGGTAAAAGGATGAAACAGTCATCTTTTGTCTGTCTATGGTTTGCATTTTCTGTTATGCATGAACAGAGCATATTTTCATGTGTGAGCAGAATCGGCTTGGGCTGCCCCGTTGTGCCGGAAGTAAAATACAGCCCGCATTCGTCCGTAAGGCTAATCTGTGTATTCAAAGAAGTTGCCGGCGCGGCATCAACAAGTTTTGCATAAGATTCCGCAAATGCTGGCGGGTTGCCCACGCAAATATAGGATTTCACTGTCGGGAGCTGCCCTTTTGCCGCTTCAATTCTGCCCGCAAACTCTTCATCAAAAATAATAACCGTTGGTTCCGCTACATCACAGCAGTATTTTACGTCTTCTGCGGTAAAACGGAAATTGAGCGGTACCACCCATGCGCCTGTCCTGACTATTCCAAAATAGGCAACAAGCCAATCAATGGAGTTCATCATAAAGTGGACAACCTTGTCGCCTTTTTTCACGCCTTTTTTGGCTAAAACGTTTGAAAACTGGTTGGCCTTGTCATCAAACTGTTTCCATGTTATTTCAATCCTCTTCTTTTCTGCGGGGATCCGCTCAACGAGCGCAACGTCATTCGGATACATTCGTGCATTACGGGCAAGGATTTCCCCGATGTGTGTATATATATCTGGCATATCTGATACCTCCTAAATTATTTGGTAATTTTGCTGTTGACAACGCGACAACATTCAATTTATCATGCTAAAAATCTCAAAAGCAATATAAAAACCAATACAGGAGGATGTTATTATGAATTTCGCAATGTTTTCCGGCCTTAACGCCAGCAAGTTTCCTAAGAGGGAGTTCATCATTGAGAGCTACCCTTCAAAAAATTTGAGGAGAAGTTTGACATGGGAACAGTTTGACGATCAGGCCAATAAAGTTGCCAACTATTTGATCAAGGATTGCGGTGTTAAGAAAGGTGATATCGTTGTTCATCTCATGATGAACTCTATGGAATGGTACGCAAGCTATATCGCAGTTCTAAAAACAGGGGCAACCGTTACACCGTTAAACTTCCGCTTTGCAAGCGCCGACATAAAATATGCGGCAGACGTTACAAAATGTAAGGTATTTATGTTCGGTGAACAGTTTAACGCCAGGGTTGAGCCGATCATGAAAGAAATGGATTACTGTAAAAGCTTCATATGCCTCGGCAACACGGTTCCGGCAGGAGTAAAATCGTACAACGAGATCATCGAAAAGGGTGACAGTACACCTGTCTGTGTTGAAACAGATGACGACGATAGTGCAGAATTGATGTTTACGTCAGGCACCACGGGGGCGCCAAAACCGGTCTTACATACCCACAAAACACTCTTCTTTATCGGTATAGGAAATGCGCTCACATACAATGAAGGTTACAACAGTATATACCTTGCACCACACCCGTTCTACCACAGCGGTACACTCTTCCTCTCCTTCCCGTGCTACATAGCTGCAGGAAAGATTCTTATGCCCATGGATGCTCAGCCGGAATTCTATCTGAGGAGCATTGCAGATGAAAAATGCACCGGCGGCTGGAATACAGTGCCGACATGGTCCGATGTTATCAGCGCTATTAAATCCGGCCAGGTGGATATCAGTAAATATGACCTCTCCGCATTCAGGCATGTCGAAATAGGCGCCCAGCCAGTTCCTTATATCCTCCTTGAAGATTCCAAAAAGATCTTCCCGAATGTTCCAATCGCAAATATTTATGGCATCACGGAAGGTGGTGGTGGTGGACTCACAAACTGCTATGATGCAGATATCATGAGAAAACCTGGCTCTATCGGACAGGCAACGGTTTTCATGGAGGCAAAGATTGTTGATTCGAACGACAACAAACTTGCTGCCGGCAAGATAGGCGAACTTCTTCTTAAAGGCCCCCGCCTTATGAAGGAATACGCAATGAACCCTGAACTGACCGCTAAAACAATAAAAGACGGATGGCTGTACACGGGCGATCTGGCCTATGAGGATGAGGAAGGATTCATCTTCTTTGCTGACAGATCGAAGGACTTGATCATCAGGGGCGGCGAAAATATTTTCCCTGCCGAGATTGAAGACGCATTGAGAAAACATCCCAAGATCCAGGATGTTGCAGTACTCGGTTACCCGCATCCAAGGCTTGTAGAGGTCGTTATGGCAATTATCCAGGTGAGAGAAGGACAGACCCTGGTAGATGAAGAGATAATCAATTTCGTAAAGGAAAAGGGTCTTGCAAAATACAAATGGCCGGAAAAGATGGTCTATACGACAATACCGCGTAACCCGGCAGGAAAGATTGAAAAACCGAAATTAAGAGATATCTATGTGAAGCCTGCAAAGGAAGCAATGGAAAAAGAATTCAAGAAAGGCAGCTAAGAGATATACCCTGAAGGGATACTAGACAAAAACGCCCGTCGGAACAACGGGCGTTTTTGTTACATAAGGTAAGTGTAAGATATGGACAACAGGAAAAAAACAGGCATAATCCTTATTATCATCGGGGTTGTATTTCCGCTCGTTTTCTTGTTTTTTGCCACCGGTTACCGAGAGAGTACGGGCTTTTTCGATACTCTTCTCGCCTTGAAAATACCGGTAAACCTATTCAACAAATACAAGTTCGGAATACCATACAGGCTGTTCATTGCCTTTGGTGTTGCCCTGATTTTTCTGGGGATAAGATGCTTTGACCTGGCAAGGTTCCACCAGGACAAAAATGATGATCAAAAATAGCTCCTATAATCCCGGGTTTATCATTAGACTCATATAGGTGTCGGGCCATCCCTCTCAAACACACCCTTAAGTGCTGGATGTTTAGAGGGTTAGAAGTTTAGAGGGTTAGCTAATCATC
>CAYMTB010000187.1:0-7171 GCA_964393225.1 uncultured Syntrophorhabdaceae bacterium | reverse complement strand
CCAAACCGCATTTTTTGACGGTCTTCATCCTTTAAATTATTGATGTGGTTTTTAGTAGTCAATATTGAACCATACCTGGCAAGATTTGAAAGTCTTCCAGCATAATTGATCGTATCTCCTAATGCCGTGAATTCCATGCTTGTTGAGGCGTTAACTGTGCTGAAGTATTCCAGGCCTTCGTTGATGCCAATATTTAAATATAATTCATTATACCATTTTTTTCTTGCTTTCCATTCAGCTGAAATTATTTTCATTTTTTCCTTTATCTCAATTGCGCAGTATATCGAATTAACGAGATAGTTTGAGTTTTGTTCTTTTAAAAAATAATACACAATACCATCACCAGCATGTTTTCCATATATACCATAATACTTTCTGAAAGATGTTTCCATGGTCTTCCACATTTGGTTAATTAACTCGAAATATTCTTCCGGTGGCAACTCCGCACATATACGGACAGAATCCTGCAGGTCAGCAAATAAAACACAAAAAGACACCATTGTCGGTAATCGCTTTTGAAGCAGATCTTTAATTACATTTTCACGGCCTGATAGAAATTGTGTAATCTCTTCGATATAGCTGTTTGAAGGAACATAGATAAACAATAAACCTTCTCTGAAGAACGAAGTGTATATACGGTATGATTCACTTGAACCATCATTTTTTATTATATTCATGAAACTTTCTCTTATTAATTCTTTCGGTAACGGCAAAACTCTGTCGTATGCGTTTTCTAACAGGTTAGTTTCACTGTTTGTGATATCTGTATACATCTTTGAAATATAATCACGAGGATTTCTTGACTTTACAAATGACATGTGAAAATCAATTACGTTTTGCCAGTTTTGAATTCCACTATTAAATTCCCAATTAAAGAAAAGTTTAAATATATTTCTTGATTCAGCATTTTTTATTCTTTTAACATCTTTCTTGAAAATCTGTTCTTCCGCAGCATTATTAATCCACTCAATTTCAAATTTGTTGTTTATAAGATATGCTGGGGTTTGTATATCTTCTATTCTTATAGTAACCTTCTGATCTGTATTTATGTATGTCATGTCATCCGCTATCTTAATCTTACTATCGAGTTCAACAACTGTTGCTGTTGCGGTTGTTTCTGCTGCTGCGGTTGTTTCTGATTTTTGTACTTTCTTTTCTTTCAATTTCTTCACTATGGAAACCACCGAGTTTCCTTCTTGTTTTAACTTCTTAAACGTAGTTATACGATCAATTGTTGCAGGGGGAAAATAGCCTATTTTCTTTGTGCCTTCCATCCCTTTTTGTGGTTTGAGCACAACTGGTTTCTGTATAATACCCAGTTTAATATAGTTATTAAGAGTTGCCCTTGAAATGTCACATGCATCCATAATTTCTTTACTGTTTACCCAGTCCTGATACTTTTCGTCTAAGATTTTCATAAATACTCCTTTATTTAGACAGTTTGTTATTCCAATATATAGAATTATACAGATTAAATAATATGTCAAGTAAAAAATTACAAAAATGTACAATTTATTATTTTTAATTAGACAGTAAATTATGTTGGTGTATATCTATCCTTTTTAATTAGACAGTATCATGCATAAATAGACAGTAAACTCTTTTAATTAGACAGTAGACAATATGATTATTGCTTGAGTAGTTTAAGACTAATAAAAGATTGATACATCAGATTCGCCTGATAAAACTTTCTCATTAACTGGGCAATAAACTTATATTTCTATGATACGGAAGTCTTCATTGAAACAAAAGCATCGTGCCATTACTGTCATATATTTCAGAATCAGTAATTACTGATAATTGTGTTAAAAGAAAGGTTCATCAACTCCTATATGAGCGCATTTAACTATCTGAATCAACATAAAAAAAAAGGGGGGGGGTACCGGTGAATGTTTGGTTTTATCTGACCTTTATCCCTTCATCGAGATACTTGATGATGGGATAGATGAAGAACTCTACGATACGGCGTTTACCCACTTTTATCTCTGCCGTCAAACTCATGCCGGAAGATATTTCTGTCTTATTGCCTTCAACGATAATGTGCGTCTCAAGAGGGCTGATAAAAACCTCATATACCGGTCCCAGTTTATCGTCCTCCGTACTATGTTTTGATACGTTCCTCACCGTTCCGTTCAGTGTGCCGTATTTCTGAAAGTCAAAGGTATCTATCTTTACAAGTACAGGCATGCCTTCTTTCACAAAACCTATGTCCTTGTTGAGAACCGTGGTCTTCATGACAAGATGCGTTCCTGTGGGCACCACCACCATGAGTTTCTGCGCAGGCGTCACAACTCCACCTACAGTATGCACAAAAAGATTTGCAACATACCCTTCAACGGGAGACAGGATGCGCTGTTTTTCGTTCCTAAACGACGTCTTGTCCATTTCCGCCTTTATCTCGGTTGACTGTTTGTGCTTGTCGGAAAATTCCTTTAATGACACTGTCTTGAAGTTCTCATTGATGTACGCTATTTCATGTATTATCTGGCTCCTCTGCTGGGCGAGCTGCCCTATCCTGCCCTTCGCCTGCTCGATATTGTTGCTATATGTAAGCATATCGTTCAATGCCTTCTCGTATTCGTTTCTCGCTATGATGTCAAGGACACCCTTGAGTCGTTTTTCCTTTTCCTTCGCCATGTAGAACAGGGCATCGTTATGAAGCCGCTCTTTTTCGACAGAATTCATCTCCTCTTCCGTCTTCCTCAGCTCGGCTTTTTTCGCCTCGACCTGCTTATCTAGGCCCGCTAACGCCGACTGATACAGCTCACGCTGCGTTCGGACAGATTCTCTGTCATATTTCTTTGCGTCAGGACCGAAACTTGCTTTTCCCAGTGTCGAATCAATACGATGTTTCTCAAGCTCCAGATACTGGAGGGTCTTTTCCTTTGACTCAAACTCAGGAGCCGTAATGGAAGGGTCGATCTCCATCAGTACCTGCCCTTTTCGCACGTAATCCCCTTCCCTGCACATAATGCTGCTGACGATACCCGTATCGAGAGGCTGAATAATCTTCACATCCCCGTCGGGGATAACAAGACCCCGAGCCGAAACAACCACGTCGACCTTACCCATGCACATCCAGATCGTGAAGAACACCATAGCAGTGATAATAGCCCAGAAGATGATCCGTCCCAGGGGATTGACCGGCCTTTCCTCAATTTCCGCCATGGTGGGTTTGAATTCATGACTGTCGTCCCTTTTAAGCGGATAGAGTAGAGCGGATAGCGGATAGCGGACAGTACGGAGTGCATAACCTTTAGACTCGGTCTGGTTTTGTTTTTATTTTTCTTCATTTTTCAATGCTCTATGCCTTATCGCATCCATAATTTAAAGGTAGCCAAAAACTTTCTCCCCTCCTCATTCTTCATTCCGAAATCCGCGTTTACAACCCACCTCTCGGGCCCTTGCCCTTGAACCCTTTGACCCATGCTCCTTTGTCTCTCCATGCTATCTGCTAAGCGCTATTCATCTCCTGCTGCGTATACAGATGCCAATAATATCCCTTTCTCGCCATCAACCCTTCATGATTGCCCATCTCCACAACCTTCCCGATGTCGAGGGCCACAATGAGATCGCAGTCCTTTACCGTGGACAGCCTGTGCGCAACCATGAACATGGTTCGCCCTGCCTTGATTTGTTTAATATTCTGCTGGATTATTTTCTCCGATTCATAATCAAGAGATGATGTGGCTTCATCGAAAATGATGATCCTGGGGTTTGTAATAATCGCCCTGGCAATGGCTATCCGCTGCTTCTGCCCACCCGACAACGTTGAACCGCGCTCCCCCACAAGCGTGTCGTATCCCTGCGGCAGTTTTGCAATAAATTGATGCGCTCCTGCCACCGATGCCGCTTCAATGATATGTTCCATAGGGGCATCCGGTCTAGGCAGCGCAATATTTTCTCTGATGGTTCCGCTGAATAGGTAATCCTCCTGGAGCACAACACCGATATTGAAGCGAAGCCAAACAGGGTTTAAATGCCTGATATCTATATCATCCATATAGATGGCCCCTTCGCTGATAAGGTAGAGCCTCTCGATCAGTTTTGTGATCGTGCTTTTGCCTGACCCGCTCCTTCCTACCAGTCCCACGCTCATCCCCGGTTTTACGGTAAAGCTCACCTTATCAAGCGCGTTGGGCGCATCCATGTTATATCTGAACGACACGTCTTCAAACCGGACCGCTCCCTGAAGCGACGGGAGCGTAATATCCGTGCCCGATCGCAGCTCCACGGGGTTGTTAAGTATATCCCCTATCCTGTCCACCGACAGAAGCGCCTGCTGAAATTCATTCCAGAGGTTGACGAGCCTCAGAAAAGGCCCCGTAAACTGTCCGGCAAACATCTGAAAAGCAATCAACTGACCGATGGTAAGCTGATTGCCGATGACAAGTTTCACCCCGAGATAAAGTACTGTTATGGTCATTAGCCTTTGGAATGTACCTGAAAATGCCCCCGCTATTGCGGACATGTTGGACAGCTTGAAGCTTGCATGAACATATTTCGCGAGGTTATCTTCCCATTTCTTCTGCATCGAGCCTTCAAGGGCAAGGGATTTTACCGTCTGGATGCCCGTCACTGCCTCAACGAGATATGAGTTGGATTGCGCTGCCATCTGGAACTTGTATTCGAGCCTGCGCCTCAATTCGGGCGTAACGGTAATGTAAAGCATTCCAACAATGCATACAAAAGCAATGAAAACGAGGGTCAGCGTTACGCTGTACAAAAACATGACAACCACAAAAACAAGAGAGAAGAAGAGGTCGATAATTACGGAAACGGATTTATTCGTGATGAATTCACGGATATTGTCAAGCTCCCTCATCCGTGCCACGATATTACCCACTTTTCTTAACTCAAAATAGACAAAGGGGAGCGAAAAGAGGTGTTTAAACATCTTTGCCCCCAGCTTTGCATCGATCTTGTTGGCTGTATGGATAAAGATATAATTCCGTGTCGTATTCAGAAGAAATTCAAAAATGGTAACGGCAATGAATGCAACGGCAAGGACATCGAGAGTGGTCATGCTCCGGTGGACAATCACCTTGTCTAGGATCACCTGTGTAAAGAGTGGCGTCACAAGCCCGAAAAGCTGGACAACAAAAGAACCGGTGAAAACCTCTCCTATGACATTCTTGTAATGGAGTATCTCATTGTAAAACCAGCGAAATCCGAAAGCCGCCTGAGAGGTTATCATCTTGTGTTTGAAAACAATATATTCCCCGTTCGATATAGCATCGAGTTCAACGGTATCGAGGGGTTTGGCAACCATTTCTTTCGGAAGGAATACGAGGGTTTTGCCGTCTTCATGATTTGTCTTGAGGAGTACACCAAAGGTTTCGTCTTTGAATAACACGATGGCAGGAGCCGGATATTTCTCAAGCAATTCAATGGGGCCCATCCTTTTTATCCGTGCCTTGAATCCAAGATTCTTCGCAATGAGTAGGAGCTGTTCTTTGGGAATCTCGCTGTCGGCAATGCTGTATTCCCTCACAATCGTCCGCATATCCACAGTAATCTGGTTGATTCTTGCAATAAGCTCAAGACATATGAGGGCGGTCTGCATCAGCGCACTTCCTCGGCAAGTATATTTAGTTCTTTAACTGCAGACACTCTTGTAATAGTAACCTTTGCCAGCTCAAATCTCTGATTCACCAGTTCCACCTTCCGGTTGAGGAAATCAACCCGCTCTGTCACCTTCTGTTCCGTAAGCCTCTCAGACATTGACAGGTTTGCCTGAACCTTCGTCAGCATCTCTTTCTGATTTTCGATGCCGGCCTTACCGGTTCGCCTCATTTCATCCGTTTTGGTATACCTGTTTGTAAGCTCAGCGAGCTTCTTATTCTTTTCGGTCTTCAGTCTTTCTATTTCAAGTGTCGCCTTTTCCATATCTGCAGTGGTCTTGAAACCTTCAAATAGGGGCCATGTGGCAGATATGCCCACAAAGTAATTTCTCGGTTTTATGGACGTCATTGCGTCGCCATATGTGTTCAGATCGCTTCCGTACCACATGTAACTCGAATAGAGCCCGAATTGCGGCAACCGGTCATTTTTCAGTATCTCGAGTTCAGCTTTCTTCTTTTCGATCTCTAGGTTATATATCTTTGCTTCAGGAGATTTTTCCACATTGAAATCACCACGGTGATCTTCATCGTTACCTGCAAAATCAAAAACAAGGATATCTTCTCCGTCATACTTTTTCCCTGTATAAAAGGAGATATCCTGGAGGAGCGTTTTTAACTTCAACTTCACGCTTTCAATGGCATCAACCGTTTTAACAACCTTCAATGCCTCGTCAACCATTTCCAGTTTTGATATGGTGCCGGCGTGAAAAAGCCGCTCCTTCGTCAGCGAAAGCTCCTTATAAAGTCCAAGCAATTCCTTCTTTGTCTCAAGCTCCCTGGAATTGATCAGTAGTTCCGAGTAAAGGCTCAAGACCTTCAGCTTTATATCCCTAACGGATTGGGAATAGACAGTCCTTTTTACATCAACGTCTTTGTTCGCAATAAAAACCTTCTTGCCCGTGGAGCCGAAATCAAAAAGATTATAAGACGCGCCAACGGAAAGCAGACTCTGGTACATGGTATTCTCAACAACAACTGTATTCCCCACGGCAGTCACCTGCTGAGCGGTTCCGCCTGTCAGATCCTTCACATATTCAGAATTCCATTTCGCGCTCAGCGTAGGATAGTACAGAGAATATGCCTTCTTCCTGGCTGATGTGCTAATTTGTATGTCAAGCTCGGAAATCCTCACATCATGGGCGTTCTTCAAGGCATTCTCCACCGTACTCTCAAAATCCAGTGTTTGGACCGGATAGCAGGTTAAAGGAATAATGATCAATAACAGCACAGCGCTGAGCAAAAAACGTAGTGCACATGTAATTTTAGCGTATAGCGTGGAGGGTTCAGCGTTCAGCGTTTTAGCCATCTTTTGTTTTTAATGTATCCCGTTCCTTGTGGCTACCAAATATTTATATGGCCGGGCCTTGCTTTATCGTATTTTGCTATTTGTTTTTATTGCCCTCTTTTTTTAAAACCAATAGTTAAACAACTTTCGCTAATTTAATAAGTTTTTGATATTACAGTAAATTAAATCCTCAATATTGCCTGACTATAACCGTTTCTATAGATGTTAAAACAGGTCTGATAGCCCTCACATAATAAGGATG
>CAYMTB010000186.1:0-7243 GCA_964393225.1 uncultured Syntrophorhabdaceae bacterium | reverse complement strand
AATGCATATCTTTATACTTGTGCTTATGTGGTCTGTAATAGGTATGGGCTGGAATATCCTGGGCGGATATACAGGCCAGGTCTCGTTCGGTCACGCTGCATTCTTTGGTATGGGTGCATATACTTCCGGGCTTCTTTACCAGCATCTCGGGATATCTGCATGGTGGGGGCTACCCGTTTGCGTGGTCATACTGACAGTCCTCTCACTTATTATCGGATATATCTGCCTGCGTCTGAGGGGCGCATATTTTGCCCTTGCCACCCTTGCGCTTGGAGAAGTTTGCAGGGTGGCAGCAGAGAACCTTGTAGGCTTTACACAGGGCAATATGGGTATCATGCTCAGGGAAAGGACATGGGTTGATAAAACCTGGTATTTTTACGTGATACTCATCATCGCCGCAGGGTCATTTTTCCTGATAAAAAGGGTTATGGAGTCGAAACTTGGATACTACTTTGTTGCCATCAGGGAAGACCAGGATGCAGCAGAATCCCTCGGGATAAACACAACCTTTTATAAAACAATTTCACTATGTTTGAGCGGTGTCCTCACAGGTATTGCGGGCGCCTTTTATATGAATTATATGGGTTATATCGACCCGTCTATGGTGTTTGCACTCTCTGAAGTATCAATTGCTACCGTTATGGTCGTTATGGTTGGAGGCGCTGCTACATACTGGGGACCTCTTGTAGGCGCTGTAATCATGGTTTTTCTCGCTGAAGTTATCCGCTCCCTGCCTCACATCGGCGCTGCGCATCAGACAATATTCGGCATAATACTGATTTTTATAATTATGTTCCTGCCTAATGGTATTGTTGGTGATTACCGCAAATTGCTCAAACCGTTTAAAAGCAGAAAGGGGGCGTCGTCATGAGTCTTATTGAGGTAAAAAACGTCTCCAAGCAATTTGGGGGGCTCGCAGCTCTCACGGATGTTTCTTTTGTTTTGAATAAAGGGGAGATACTTGGTCTCATCGGGCCGAATGGCGCCGGTAAAACAACAATGTTTAATGTAATCAATGGATTTTACCCACCCACTAAGGGCGATGTCCTTTTAAAAGGGGAAAAGGTATCAAACCTGAAACCTCACGTCTTGTGCAAGCTCGGGGTTGCAAGAACTTTTCAGGTAGTAAAGCCTTTACAGAGAATGTCCACTCTCGACAATGTAATAGCTTCTGCCTTTATAAGGACTAAGAGTAAAGCGGAGGCGCAGGAAGTTGCCCTTGAAGTGCTGAAGTTTACAAACCTTTATGACGACAGGAACGTTATCTCAAAGAGCCTGCCGCTTGGCAAGAGAAAAAGACTTGAGATTGCCCGCGCACTTGCTACAAAGCCTGAGATTATTCTGCTTGATGAGTCTTTTGCAGGCCTTAACCCTACAGAGATTAACGAACAGGTGGAGATCGTAAACAAGATAAGAACGGAACGGGGCATTACTATACTGATTATTGAGCACCACATGAGGGTGATCATGTCTATCTCTGACAGAATTGTTGTGTTGAGCTACGGCCAGAAAATAGCAGAAGGGACACCGCTGGAAATCGGCCGTAATCCCGTTGTGATTGAAGCTTATTTAGGAGAGGCACACAATGCTTGAGATAAAAAATATTGATGTTTTTTACGGCGATGTTCAGGTAATCTGGGATATCTCTTTTGAGGTAAAGCAAGGCGAGATCGTTGCCCTCATTGGTGCAAACGGTGCAGGAAAATCAACAACCCTGAAAACAATCTCGGGCATATTAAGACCCAGAAGGGGGGAGATACTCTTTAATGACATACCTCTTCACAGGTTAGAACCGTATAAGCTGATAGAAACCGGTATAGTCCACGTTCCGGAGGCAAGAAGGCTTTTTGTGGAGATGACCATTGAAGAGAACCTTGACATGGGTTCCTTGAAAGGAGAAGCAAAGAAAGAGCGTGAGATAACCAAACAACTTGTGTTTGAGCTATTCCCGAGACTCCTTGAACGTAAAAGGCAGCTTGCCGGGACATTGAGCGGTGGTGAACAGCAAATGCTGGCCATAGGCAGAGGGCTCATGGGCAAACCGAAGCTGCAGATGTTTGATGAACCATCTCTCGGTCTTTCCCCCATTCTTGTAAAAGATATTTTTAATGTCATTAAAAGGATTAAAGAAGAGGGCACCACCGTGTTGATTGTAGAGCAAAACGTAAAACAGACGCTGGCATTAGCCGACCGGGCCTATGTGCTGGAAAACGGCAGGATAGTATTAAAGGGGACGGGCGAATCATTACTTAATAATGAGCACGTAAGGACAGCCTACCTCGGCGTCTGATTTATCATGTTCCATTGTTCCTTTGTCTCTGCGACGCGCGAATCTATGATCTTGCTGTTCTTGAGCGGCCTTCTTTGATCAGGCTGAAATGGAGACGGTTTTGTTCTATGTCGGCGAGCGCGACTTTGACTTTTACTTTATCACCGATGCGGTATGTTTTTTTCGTTCTTCTACCCATTAGCCTGAATTTATCTTCCTGGAAGATGTAATAATCGTCATGAAGTTCACTGAGCAGAACCAGTCCTTCCACAAAAAAGTCAAGAAGCTCCACAAAAAAGCCGAAAGAGGTGATATGCGAAACAATACCTTCGTATACCTCTCCCAGCTTGTCTTTCATGAAAAACACCTTGATCCTGTCTTCCAGTTCTCTTTCAGCTTCCATGGCGACCCTTTCACGATCCGAGAGGTGTATTGCCATGCGGTCAAGTTCCTGCTCGGGAAACAGTCCGCCTTTCTCGCCCTTTGCATGATTGGCAAGCGCGTGCTTGAGCGCCCTGTGACATACGAGGTCAGGATATCTCCTGATTGGTGATGTAAAGTGCAGATAACAATCTGATGCCAGGCCGAAATGGCCTTTATTTGAGGCCGAATATTTTGCCTGCTTCATGGACTTGAGAAGGGTTTTGTTTATCAGGAATTCATATTGTGAGCCGCTCACGCTTTTTAAAAGTGATTGAAGGTATCCGGTTGTCACGTTGACTTTCTTGTAATTTACAGGAAGGTTCTGTAAAAGCCTTTCAAAGTCTATCAGCTTTTCGCGGTCAGGATGTTCATGTATCCTTTATTTGAGGCCGAATATTTTGCCTGCTTCATGGACTTGAGAAGGGTTTTGTTTATCAGGAATTCATATTGTGAGCCGCTCACGCTTTTTAAAAGTGATTGAAGGTATCCGGTTGTCACGTTGACTTTCTTGTAATTTACAGGAAGGTTCTGTAAAAGCCTTTCAAAGTCTATCAGCTTTTCGCGGTCAGGATGTTCATGTATCCTGTAGATGGCGGGGACCTTGTTTTTAAACAGATATTGGGCTACCGCTTCATTTGCCGCGATCATGAACTCTTCGATAATCCTGTGTGCGAAGAGCCTCTCTGACCTGATGATACCTTTCACTCCGCCTTCGATGTCCAGTATGACCTCCGGTTCAGGCAGGTCAAAATCAAGACTGCCCCTCCGGTTTCTCTTTTCTGCCAGTATTTCTGCAAGCTCTTTCATGAGTTCTAATTCCGGCATCACGGTCTTCAGGTCGTTCCTTGTTTTTTTGTCTTTATGAATCAGCGCCTTTTCAACCTTAGTGTATGTGAGCCTCATGGCGCTTTTTATGAGCGATTTACAAAAGGATGTCCCGGTTAACGTTCCATCTTTCGAGAATGTCATTTTTGCTGTCATGGTAAGTCTTTCTTCATCGGGGTTTAAGCTGCATATGACGTTTGACAGTATCTTGGGGAGCATGGGGATGACTGTCCCCGGAAAATAGGTGCTTGTGCCCCTCTCATATGCCTCTGCGTCGAGGGCAGTGCCGGGAAGCACATAGTGGGAAACATCCGCTATGGAAACGTAGAGTTCGTAGCCATCCTTTACTTTTTCTATGAATACAGCATCATCAAAATCTTTTGCAAATTCGCCGTCAATGGTCACATGTTTGAGTGCACGCAGATCAACCCTGTCGTGATCGGTTTCAACTGAAGTTCTTACTTCTTTTATTTCGGCTTCAACTGTTTTCTTAAATCTCTGTGGAAGATTGTGTTTGAACGCCACAAACTGTGTGATGGATTTTACATCATTAAGCCCCTTGAAGACCTTAACTATTTTGCAGGTAGGATCTTTCCCCTCTTCAGGATACTTCAAAATCTGGCCGGCAACGAGGCTCCCTTCGGCAACTTGCTTGTACGACGGGTTTTCTATGATGAAATGGTGTGGAACCTTTCCATCTTCAGAAACAAGATACCAGATGTTTTTTAACTGTTTCGCATACCCTGTGATATTTTTTGTCTTTCTCTCGATAACCTTTATTACTTTTCCTTCTTTTTTCCCTCTTACAGTATGTTCTATCCGCGCGATGACTTTATCGCCGTGGAAGGCATCTTTTATTGATCCTGACGGGATAAATATGTCTTTTTCTCCCTCTTTCTCGGAAATTAAAAATCCATTCCCGCTTCGTGTGCACCACAATGTTCCAGACTGGAGATTCATCTCCTGGGGTATTCCGTACATCCCGCTTTTGAGCATTATAACGGCACCCTCTTTAAGCAAATCCTTTATCAGCACTCTAATTGACCTTCGTTCAGACTTACTTATCTGAAGAACCTTTTCCAGTTCCTTCAGGCTGACCGGTCTCCCTGAATCTTTTAAAACTTTCAGAAGATTTTCTTTATTGAGGGTAAGTACTTTTTTTTGTTTTATCATAATATTTATTGTAATCCGCTCAGGGTTCAAAGTCTTTAAAGCATTAGCAAAAAGCGTCGACGATTAATATCAGTGGTCTTTTACTTAGCACTCAAAACCCATAACTGTATTTAATGGCGGAGAGGCAGGGATTTGAACCCTGGGTACGGTTTAACCCGTACACTCGCTTAGCAGGCGAGCACCTTCGGCCTCTCGGTCACCTCTCCATGGACCAAAGTATACTTGTTTAAGTATTAAAAATCAATAGTTAAGGGAGTATATGCTTGACAAACATTTTTATGGCAGGTAATTATTATTCCTTGTGAATGAATGCAAATCAAAGCAAAAAAGCGGAACTTGCAATGTCAATGAGCGGAGAGTTGTTTAAGAGCGATATAACGGAAGTTTTAAAGGCCCGGCATGGTCTGCTGAGAGCCATTCGTGATTTTTTTTATTCCCGTGATTATATTGAGGTCGAAACCCCGAATCTTATGAAAACTGCGCCGCCAGACCCCCACATTGACCCACTGGAGGTGTTTATCGGGGGTAGGGGGCCATTCTATACCCATACTTCTCCCGAGTTACACATGAAGAAACTCCTGCAATACAGGGTTGAGCGCATATTCCAGATATGCAAGGTTTACAGGGTCGAAGAGTTTGAAGAAGTGCATAACGTTGAATTTACCATGCTCGAATGGTACCGAGGGGGAACATACGAAGATGCCATGGAAGAAACTGCTCAACTCGTTGAATTAGCGACAGGGAAGAAGAGGCCTTACACTGTATACGATCTTGAACGACTGATTGCTGACTGTACAGAGATTAACCCTTTTCAACACGACAGAGACGAATTTTACAAAGCCCTTAAAGGGAAAGGGTTTGCAGGTATTGACGAAAAAGATACCTGGAATGACCTTTTTTTCAAGCTTTTCATCCAGGAGGTAGAACCTGAACTGGATCAGGGGAAACCTTATTTCCTGGTGGACTGGCCGATGTCCATATCGACTATGGCAAAAAGGAAAGGTACAAACAAGGTTGAGCGCTTCGAGCTGTATATGAATGGCCTGGAGATAGCGAACGGGTACACGGAACTCCTTGATCCCGTTGAACAGAGAGCAAGATTTGTCGCTGATAATAAAGAGAGGGAAAGGCTTGGCAAAAAGGCATTTGAGATCGATGAGAATTTCATTGAAGCCCTGTCGTCTTTAGGAGGCCCATATACCGGCGTTTCTCTCGGTATTGACAGGCTGCTCATGGTTTTCATGGGTAAAAAGACTATCAATGAAGTGCTTGTAGACAGGGTAAGAGGTTAAACGATGGTTTGTAAGTTATTGGTTTTAATTTGTTACGAATATTCAATAAAATACTACTTTCCATACACATCTTTTCGATGCTTCACCCTTGCAACAATGACCTTCATATCTTCTCTGTCAACGGCATATACTACCGTGTAGTCTTCAAATCTCAAGCGGTATAACCCTTTAAATTGTCCCTTTAACGGCTTCCCGATATTCAAAGGGTCTTTTACAAGGTAAGTCTTTACTTTCTCTACGATCGCTTTTTGTCTTGTCTTGTCTAATTGCTTGAGGTCTTGTATAGCTTCCTCATGCCATACCGCTTTATAATCCAAGTTCGGCCTCTACTTCCTCTGTGGTAAGATAACGGGAGTTTTTGTTGTTAAGCCTATCAAGGGCAAGGTACGTATCTTCATACTCATCAATATATTTTTCAAGCATATCATTAAGATAGAAGCTCTTTGGTCTCTTTGTTTTTTCCGCCAGATATCCCAGCCGTCCAGCCATATCGTCCGGTATCCTTACGTTAATTGTCCGTGCCATGATAAACCTCCTTGCGTATTACTTGTATTACATATAGCATAAGCAATAATGGTTGTCAATCGCTCGTTGTGCAGATAAGGGACAACATGCTCTACATGGTGACAATTTGGCACCCATTTAGGAATACAAGCAGGGGAAGTATAGGGGAATACTTTTGATGGGGTTTGGGTCGATAACTCAATGTAATTTATACAAAAAAATGGTAGGCGCACGGGGTTTTGAACCCCAAAATTAATTTATAAATATTGTATAATATCAATATGTTATAAATAATTTTGTATAAAAAATACTGTCTCCAGACTGTCTCCAGATACTTTTTATCTGCATAAAAAATTAATAATAAAAACAAAAAAAAGTAATACATAAGCAAAATCATCAGTAGGCATTTCCGAAAAAAAATCAGCAACCTCCTTTAGGGAGGTTTTTTCGTTTAAATCCAATTATAAAAAATTAAGAGGAGGCAACCATGATCAGAATTGTTTGGGAAAACGGGGGACACGACTACATACTGAAAAAGATGCTTCCCTATTTTGTAAAAATGGGGAAGATAGCATATGTTGTAAAACTTTAAGAGGCCTGTATGGGATATTACATTACTATGGAATCAGTTACTTTCGAATCAGGTTTTTTCGTTTAAATCCAATTATAAAAAATTAAGAGGAGGCAACCATGATCAGAATTGTTTGGGAAAACGGGGGACACGACTACATACTGAAAAAGATGCTTCCCTATTTTG
>CAYMTB010000185.1:0-7258 GCA_964393225.1 uncultured Syntrophorhabdaceae bacterium | reverse complement strand
CTCCTGAACGGGGCCGATGGTGTACTGGTCTCTGGATGCCATCCAAGGGACTGCCATTATACTGATGGAAACTTTTATGCGAGAAGAAGACTTGAAATGTTAAAGCGACTCCTGCCTTTTCTCGGTATTGACGAGAGAAGATTTCATTATACGTGGATTTCAGCCTCAGAAGGGGCGAGATGGCAGCAGACAGTGACAGACTTTACAAAACGGGTCCATGAATTAGGCCCATTGCATGATAAAAAGGAGGTTACTCCTTGATTTCTCAAATGCTTCGGGAGGCAATTGCCGGTGTATTCAGCGAAGTTGATGTGGTGCTTGCCTATCAACAGGGTTTTGACAAGTTACATGCAACCCCGTGTTTTATGACCATGCCTGAGGAGATTAACAAGCTCGCATGGAGCCCCCTGTGTGTACATAATCTGACGAGCTACCTGCCGTCATTAAAGAAAAAGAAGGTTGCGGTGGTTGTCAAGGGGTGTGACAGCAGGACGATTGTCCAATATATTGAGGAAGGTTTAATAAACAGGGATAATGTGGTGATTATCGGTATCCCCTGCAATGGCGTTATAAGTGTTAATAAAGTGCTGCACGAGACTAATCACGAACCCATTGAAGATATTACCTTTGGAGAAAATGGTAAAATTACTGTAAAAACGTTAAATAACGAGAAAACATTATTATTGTCGGATGTCTGCCCTGATAAGTGTAAAACCTGCCAATATCCAACACCTATCATATACGACCGTCTTGTGGGTGATCCCATAACATCGGATAAACTGCCTGACTGTGTTTATGATGATATAAAAGAATTTGAAAATAAGACCCTGGAAGAGCGTTTACAATATTGGGAAAAGGAATTTGACCGCTGTATCCGCTGCTATGCCTGCAGAAACGCGTGTCCCATGTGCATATGCCAGGACAGCTGTATAGCGGAGACCCGTGATCCTCACTGGATTAGTCAGAAGTCAAAACTTTCTGAAAAAATCATGTTTCATATGATCCATACACTCCACCTTGCCGGAAGATGTGTTGAATGCGGTGAATGTGAGAGGGCATGCCCAATGGGTATCCCTGTAAACAAACTAAAAAGGAAGATAAACCTTGATATGAAAGTATTATACGGTTATGAGCCGGGTGTTAATCCCGAGGATAAACCCCCTATGTATACGTTCAAAGTAGATGAGGTAACGATAAAGGAGCATAAAATTTAATGGCTGATACTGGCTTTGTTCAAAAAGAAAAACTGAACGATTTTTTAAATGAACTGAGTAAAGATGCAGTTGTCTATGCCCCCTGTCTTGAAGGGGATACAGTTATCTTTAAAACATTCAGCCCCGATGCAACCCTGTGTCTTGACAGACCGGCAAACAATCCGCCCAAATTAGCTGTTTTCCCGCAGAGCGAAACATTATTTTCATTCAAATATATAAAAGATGTTGAGGATCCAAGAAAAATGTCCGTTGAGCTTAATGCAAATACGGATTTCCCGCACGCTGTTATCTTTGGAGCACGGCCTTGTGATGCAAAGGGTTTCAGGATATATGACAGGGTTTATATAGATACAAATACACCGGATCCTTATTACAAGGGACGCCGTGAAAAGACAATAATAGTTGCATTATGCTGTCCCGCACCTTCTCCTGGATGTTTTTGTACGGCTGTTGGCGGTGGTCCTGCGCACAGAGAAGGATCTGATGTTCTTATTACTCAGCTTGAAAAGGGATATTTCATAGAGTCCGTTACAGATAGGGGCAAGGCAATTCTGAAAGTTCCCCAGGTAGAAAATGGGGCTCCATATGCAGAAGAAGCCCATAAGAAACAACTTGAATCTCATGACCTTGTAAAGAACCCCTTTGGAGAAAACGGTCAGCCGAAGATATCCAGGGCGCTCTTTGACCTCGATGAGTTCTGGGAAAATATGGTAGGCAAATGCTTAAGCTGCGGTGCATGTACTTATCTGTGTCCGACCTGCTACTGTTTTAACATTACTGACGAACAGGCCCTTGAAAATGGTGAAAGATTGAGAAGCTGGGATGGCTGCATGTTCCCTCACTTTACATTAGAGGGCAGCGGCCACAATCCGAGACCGACTAAGTTTAAGCGCTTCAAAAACAGGGTAGGGCATAAATTTCTCTATTATCCTGAGAAATATAACGGTGCTATTGCCTGCTGCGGTTGTGGAAGGTGTATAAGGCATTGTCCCGTTTCGGTAGATATCAGCGAAATAGTTTCCTATCTGAGAGGTTCACGGTTCGAATTTACAAACGTGCCACCGGAAAACATGGAAGTCGACATTAAAAGCCAGGAGCAGAAATAATGACAGAGAATATTAATCCCTATCTACCCGACCTGGCTACTATCACAAAAGTCATTGAAGAGACGCCGAATATAAGATCTTATCAGGTCATTTTTAACGATCCCGAGAAGATGAAAACGTTCTTCTATGAACCCGGACAGGTGGGGCAGTTATCTGTTTTTGGTGTGGGTGAATCAACATTTGTCATAAATTCTCCTCCTACACGGATGGATTATCTGCAATTCAGCGTTATGAGAGTTGGCGAAGTAACCTCTGTAATCCATGAACTCCACGAAGGGGATCAGATCGGTGTAAGGGCTCCTCTTGGCAATTGGTTTCCTTATGAAGAGATGAAAGGGAAAAAGATTATTTTTATCGGTGGCGGTATCGGATTGGCCCCGCTGAGAACGCTTATTCTTTTTATGCTCGACAACCGGGCTGACTACGATGATATAACGATTCTCTATGGGTCAAGGACACCTCCGGATCTTTGCTATAAAGACGACCTGAAAGAATGGGAATCACGATCGGATGTTAATTTGATTCTTACGGTGGATACAGAATATCCCGGATGGGACAAGAGAACCGGTTTTGTTCCTACTGTTCTCAACGAGATTGCCCCGTCGCCCGATGATACCATTGCCATTACATGCGGGCCGCCCATCATGATTAAGTTTGTTCTTCAAAACCTTGCGAAACTTAACTTTAAAGATGAGAATATCATTACCACGCTGGAGGCAAGGATGAAATGCGGCATCGGTATCTGCGGCCGCTGCAATATAGGCTCAAAATATATCTGTAAAGATGGCCCTGTCTTTTCTCTTGCCCAGCTTAAAGAATATCAGGCAGAAATCTAATACTTCAGTGCATAGTTGTTAGTGAATAGCGGATAGTGGATAGTCAAAAAGCGTTATCTTTTCCTTGACAATCCTGACCCTTTATTGTTCTATTAAGGCACAAAAAGAAAAACTAAGGGTTCTCAAAACCTCAGAACCAGTCGATCTTTAACCAGGAGCTTATGATGAAGAGAATTGGTATTGTTGGAACAGGTTCATATCTCCCCGAAAAAATCATGACAAATTTTGATATTGAAAAATTTTTGGATACATCGGACGAATGGATCTTTACAAGGACAGGCATCAAAGCGAGAAGAATTGCAGATGAGAATGCCGCAACCTCTGATTTGTGTAAAGTAGCCTGTGAAAGGGCTATGGAGATGGCGGGCGTAAAGTCTGATGATATTGACCTGTTAATCCTTGCTACAATTACGCCTGATACACATTGTCCCGCGGGTTCAAACTGGCTTGAAGCAAAATTAAAATGCGATAATGCAGTTTCCTTTGACATAACAGCGGCTTGTTCAGGTTTTATTTTTGCCCTCCATGTGGCAGACAAGATGATCAGGAGCGGAGCAAACAAGAAAGTGCTTGTTGTTGCAGGCGAGATTATGAGCAGGGTAGCTAACTGGAAGGAGAGAGAAAGCTGCATCCTCTGGGGTGATGGAGCAGGGGCGGCGGTCGTCACGGAAACTGCTGAAGGCGCTGAGATTATGTCTACGCATATTCATACCGACGGTGCAAACGGAGATACATTGCTAATGCCTGGCGGCGGCTCGAAGACAACCCCGATATCACACGAAAGTGTTGACAAAGGACTTCATTTCCTGAAAATGATAGAGGCAAATAAATCCTTCAAAATTGCAGTAAGCAGATTTGCCGAAGCCTGTGAAGAAGCGGTTGCAGCGAATGGTTACGTTATTGACGATGTTGATGTGATTATTCCGCATCAGGCAAATTTAAGGATTCTCCAGGGTTTTGCCAAAAAGCTGAAGGTCCCTATGGATAAGCTCTATATGACGATAGAAAAATATGGTAATATATCATCTGCCACAGTGCCTATAGCGCTCGATGAAGCAGTGAGAGATGGAACAGTTACCAAAGATAAATTAGTACTTCTGACTGCCTTTGGCGGCGGCCTTACATGGGGCAGTTCTTTGATACGCTGGTAATAAAGACAGTTTTGAGCTTTGAGTTTTAAGTTTTAAGTTGTTGCATTTTTGAATCTATAAGCCCTTTAACTCATAACTCAGCACTCATAACTCAACACTGTAGTTAAACCGGAGGGATGGCTGAGCGGCTGAAAGCGGCGGTCTTGAAAACCGTTGGACATGCAAGTGTCCCGTGGGTTCAAATCCTACTCCCTCCGCCAATCATACCAATTCGAACCCTTGTGCTCGTCATCCAGTAGCGCAAGGGTTTTTATTTATTTATGTTTTCGGTTTTATTCTCAAAGCCCGTGCAACTTTATCTGTCAATGCCTGTAATGTAATGGGTTTCACAATATAATCAGTAACGCCTTCAGAGATCGCCTTTTTGACCATTCCAATTTCATTCATTGCTGTTATTAAAATAAAGGGTATGTTTTTCAGCGCATCGTCTTCCTTGATTTTGCCCCATAAGGTAAGACCATCCATTTCAGGCATATCCCAGTCACTCAGGACAAGGTCATGCCTACTTTTTTTCAATTGTACTAACGCCTCTATCCCATTCCGTGCCAGAAAGATATTGTTATAGCCAAGCTGCTGAAGCAGAACCGAGATAAGCATCCTTGTAGCCGGGTGATCCTCTACAACGAGAATTTTAGATATATCTTCCGCTAAGTTCTTCATTGCAGCACTTCCTTCACAGACTTAAGTTTTTCGTGGAGAGGCAGCATAAGGGGAAGTATTTCCTCCAACATGTTGTCTCGGACCTTCTCTTCCATCTCTTTTGCCAACTCATAGATATCGTTGATGGCGAGGTTGCCTGCCGAACCCCTGATGGAATGGATTCCTCTGGCTACCAGGTCTGTTTTCCCTTCATGTATGGCGGTCTCAATAATATCCACATCCTTAACTGTCTTCTTATAAAATACATTAAGGATCATCAGATATGTATCAGCATCAATCCCTATACTCTCGGATAATATTTTAATATCCATGCTGCCCCCGGTTGACGTATGCCCACGCATAACCTGGTTTTAATCTGATGGCCTCGTTCAAGTATTCAATAGCCTTTTCCGGGTCTGTGAATTTTCCGACCTTGTAGAGCTCCATGGCTTTATCAAACCACTCAATGGCGGTAAGACCCTGTGAGGCTTCATGAAACTGGTTTTTTAACTGTGCTGTGCTTTTCTTTTCAATCGAGAGACGTTCGTTCTCCTCCTGAAGTTTAACAACTTCATCGAGGAGTTCTTTTTCCATTTTTCGTGCCTGATTGAGCTGTTCAAAGTGGGTTCTGTCTGCAAGGAGTTTCTTCACCCGGTCTTCTATGACGGAGGTATCTACGTCTATTCTGACAACTACCTCAACGCCGAAGGCATCGTCTGTATGATAGTTTTTTTGTGAAACCACTTCTGCCTTGAGCACACCTGCTGTCAGGGCAAGTATTTCGTCCTTGTCCATACGGTAATTTATTACAACAGTAATGCTTTCCACGTACGTACCTGCCATTTCGAGAGCTTCCCATTTTGCCTTTGCTACGGTGGCAATACGGGCATCATCAGGAGACTGACTGCCCCCAAAAGGTTGTTTGACTGTATGAGTAACGGCTTTTATCTCTCCCATGGCAGGGAAAGGGACAAGGCTCAGCAGCACCACCATGATAACGGTAAAACAGAAAAAGAAACATTCCTGAACAGCTGGAATATGCTTTGATGCCATATCTCTCAAGAAACACCCCCTATAGTCATTTCAAGGCAAGCATTAACATGTCAAATCAAGAAAATTATCAAAGCACCTTTTCTGTTTGCGTTGCATCGATATAGGACTCGACCGTAAGACGAGATTTTTCAATGTTTCTGACAAGATCAGTTGTTATGATTCCCTGAATGTCGTTATTAATTCCATACATATTAAAATATTCATCCTTGATGGGCAATATCTGTTCGTCCTGACCATGGTAGCCGAGTATCTTTGATATTAAATCTGCAAGGCATACCGTAAAGCATTGTCTACGGTACTGTTTGGGGATTGTCTCTGGTAAAAAAAACGAAGGGTAATGGTGGTATTCAATTCCATGAACGATTACATCCGATAGCTTCCATTTATTAGCAATAAAGTATCCTGCAACCGCATGGTTAATACCGTACCGATGTTCTTCCTTGATAAGGATGGGGATATCGGAAATTATTTCAAGGCCGCCTTCCTGGGCAGCAAGAAAATATTTGCCAATATCGTGGAGAAGACCAATCGTAGCAAGGTCATACTCGGAGAATTTAAAATATGTTTTGCCAATATATCCTGCACAGGTAGATACGACGGCAGAGTGCATCCATGTTTTCATATACAGGTCGGTTGTCATATTCAAATGTTTAGGGACTGCATTATTAATGGTCTCACGAAATACAATCGTCCTTACATTATTGTATCCCAGCAGAGTAATAGCCCTTCCAATGGAAGTGATCTTTTCCGGGAGGTTAAAATATGAAGAATTGACGGTTTGCAGAATTTTCCCGGAAAATACAGGGTTTGTTGAGACTAATGACGTAATCTTATTGAGATTAGATTCCGGATTTCTCAGAAGACCTAAAAGTTTTGTCGATGTTGTGGACATGGTTGGGAGAACTGAAACCTTCTTCTCGATGATTGCCCTATCTTGCCCTTCAAGGTCTTGAAGGGTTGTAGGAAAGATATCCTCCGCAAGAATAAAATAGTTTATCTCTTTGAGGTCAGGATGTGTTTCGGAGGGAATTATATTTAATGAATTATCATGGAAGGGTGCTTGTTTCTGTATGATCTCCTTCGGTTTGTTTTCATTGGAGTTTCGAGGTGGCCCATGAAATCGTTCTCCATCTTTTTGAAAAGCAGTCCCTCGGTTTTTACGGAAAAATATTACGATAAGAGCAACTGCAAAAATCGATGAAAGAAGGCCCTCTTGCAAAACTCACGGCATTTCACGGCAACTTTTTCACACAGATGCT
>CAYMTB010000184.1:0-7276 GCA_964393225.1 uncultured Syntrophorhabdaceae bacterium | reverse complement strand
ATAGTAAATGCCTGTGAAGGAAAGGATTGGACAACCGTCACAACATCAACTTTAACCGCCGGTGTAAAAACACCCAGAACAGATAGAATCAGAATAATCAATACAATTACCGCCGCAATGATAAGATATAACTTTTTTCTGCTTCTTTTCGAAGGGGCGTTAATTTGTGATTTATCTATTTTTAATTTTGAAAGGTCTTCGTTTGGCATCCTGTGTCCTGTAAAATTTGCTTTACTTATTTTTTACAACCATCTACCATTATCTTAATGGGAATATTTTTCCTAACACAGGCAAAGGTATTTGTAAAGTGCGATTAGTGACGATTAAGAGGAGGGTGAATGATATTTATTGATTCAATAAAAATAAATACCAAAGGGTTCGGAGATACTATAGATATCACAAAAAACATTTACAACGCAATCAAGAACTCAAACGTTGCAAATGGTCTTGTTACGGCATTCTGCCCAGGCTCAACAGGCACAATCACCACAATTGAGTACGAGTCAGGGGTAATCAGGGACCTGCAAAGAGCCCTCGAGAAGATAGCACCTTCAGATATCCATTATGAGCACAATTTACGCTGGGGTGACGGGAATGGCTTTTCTCATGTTCGGGCAGCATTAATGAAGCCCTCACTCTCTGTCCCGCTTGTAAATGGAAAACTCACCATCGGCACGTGGCAGCAGATCGTTTTTATCGATTTCGATAACAAGGATAGAACCAGAAAGATCATTATCCAGATTATCGGCGAATGATGCTGATGAAGCTTTACCGCTCTGCAAAACAAAACGGTTAAGGGGCAGATTTCACAGAATCTGCCCCCAAGGAACTCTTAGAGTTTAAAGAATAATAATAATGATACGACAAGCGAATAAATGACAAGCGATTCAATCAGCGCCATACCGATAATCATCGGAGTCATGATTTTTCCCTGGGCACCTGGGTTGCGTGCAATACCTTCAAGGGCAGCAGCCAGGCCCTTTCCCTGTCCGAGTGCTCCACCGAATGCAGCAATGGCAATACCAAACCCTGCGGCAAGTGCCACCATCTGCTTAACTGCCGGATCAAGACCTTTCGCTTCCTCGGCTGCCATTGCAACGCCAAAGGAAAAACCTACAAAAATACCAAGAAGCATGATAACTGTTAGAAATTTTTTCATCGAATCTCACCCCTTTCACTTATTTTTTAATGTTCTTCATGCGAAATTGCCCCTGCAAAGTATGACATGGACAAAAGCATAAATACAAACGTCTGAACAAAAGCAACAAATAAACCAAGAAACATAACAGGCAACGGAACCAGCAACGGCACAAGACTGAAAAATATGGCCGTAACCAGATGGTCTCCTGTTATATTACCGAAAAGCCTTAAGCCGAGAGACAACGGTCTTGCAATATGTCCTATAAGTTCTATAGGGACCATCAAAGGAGCTAATGCCCACATGGGCCCGACGAACTGTTTCAAATATCTCACACCGTGTTCCTTAAAACCGTAATAATGTGTCATTACAAACACGGTAAGCGAGCAGGCAAATGTAGTATTAACATTATCAGTAGACGGGAGGAAGCCCGGCACAAGACCCGAAAGGTTGTTGAAGAGGATAAAAAGCGCAAGCGTTCCTACTATCAATACAAATTCTTTTCCTCTGGGACCCATTGAATCGGTAATAATGTTTGACAAACTCTCCACAATCATTTCTACAAGGTTTCTGAATGTCAACTTTGAATCCGGCACAATTTCATCTTCAGTCTTTTTTAACTGCCTGTAGCCGAGAATCACAATAATAAGAAGTATTGCTGAAACGAGTATTGCATTTGAAACGTGTACTGGTAGGTTCTTTAAAAACGGGAATAAAGAAGCCCAGGTAAAAACCTCATGCCCCATCTTTTTGCCTCCTCTTTGTTGCAGGACTGAACAGCACTGATATCTGATTTATAATGATCGATATAAATACCGTTGATAAGCCAATGAAAAAGAAAATAATATCTATATCGCCATATATTACAACTGCTGCCACAAGCCCGGCAAGAACAAGAAATTTTAAAGGAAGTTTTATGATAAGTTCCTTTTTACTTATAATTGGTGAAAGCAAACCGCTTTCTACTATCTTTTTCAGAAACCTGAAATTCAATGTCATTATGGCACTTGCAACGGCAAAGCTGAAAAAATACTTAAATTCCCGCATGACTAAAACGGTTATCACAGAACCGATTACAAGCACGGCGAGATTTATGTGCTCTATATCACTTATCGTTGTCTCTTTTGTCTTCTCTTTCAATTTTCCTCAAAAGTACATATATCGTTTTGAAAGCTGCTGCTATACCAAAAAACATAAATATTATTGTCAAATATGGAGATGTCTTGAAGTAAGCATCGAGGAAGTAACCGATCCCTATTCCGATTGCAACGGAAAGGCCCATCTCCAGGCCAAGGGAGCTGTAGCTTATAAGAGACCTGACCACTTCCTTCTTGTCTTTTGTCAGAGACATGTGCATATTATAACCTAAAACATTATCTAACATACACGTAGTTCTTAGTCAACGTAATTTTTGTGATTTTGTGATTTAATTCACACCTGCTTTCCACATCGTTGCGCATATTGATTATATACGTAAAGTCACCTGAAAAAATAAGGTTTCAAAAAATATGTTGAATGCAATCCGATGTATATGCTATATAAACCCATCAAGGGGCCGTTAGCTCAGTCTGGCAGAGCAGTTGACTCTTAATCAATTGGTCGAAGGTTCGACTCCTTCACGGCCCACCAAATAGATCAAGCAATTACAAGACATTCAAATAAAAACTCAAAAACAGCAGTGTGTGAAAATCGATGAAAATCACTCATTTTTGTTGCGCCAACGCAACAAAACCGCAACAAATAAAAGGTTTGCTAATGAATAATCTGCGCTGGTTCGCTTTTATTTTTTTAATTATCACTTAACACAGCAGACAGCTAACAAAAAGAATTATTGTACTACATAATTGAATCCAATAAATCCAAGGTGTCTATTTAGGATATTTGAACGGCTTTATTGCGATATTGTAGAATTTTCTATCCTACCCTAAAGCTCTGTTTTTTACAATTCGTGAAATAAAGAACACACTTCTAATAGTGACTCCAAAACCATCCCAGAACCAGTACAATCAAGATTTCGTAACTCCGCAAACACCTAAAATTGCAGAACTCATTTACAATCTGACACAATTTAGGATGGCGACCTTTTGCATAATCTCCTTTCTTCTTCAAAACATTTTGTAATCAGATTTGTAGGGGATAATCTTTCTATTAAATATAAGATTGCCGAGGTAGATGCCACCATGAAAAACGACTCAAAGCAAACAAAGAGCCACTGGCCAAGAATTTGGTAATCCTCAGCCACTATCGCTAACACACCCCTAACACCATCAACTTAATCTTTTCAAGGACCCACACAACCTCTAAAAAAGTCGATTAAATGATGTTATAAATATATCAGGGACTATTGTGCCTCTTTGTTCATTGTTTATAATATCTATTTCTACACGAAAACCTCAATAATACAATATATCATCCACTAAGAAGACTTTTTGCCGGTAAAGATGGAGTTTCAGAAGATTTTTGCCGGTGACATTATCGCTTTTCAATAAACCCTCGCATAGCACATTCATAAGCTCCTTACCCGACCCCCTGATGTTCGTAAAATATAAAGAAATAATATTTTCAAAAGGGGAAAGGGGGACTATGATGCCAGTATTAAGGTCTGGCCTCTGCCTTCTAATTCTTTCTTGTGTTATATTGTCATGACAAATGCAGTAACAATCAAGCAGATCAAAGAAGTTAAAAACCCGAAAAGTCTCATCGTTGCGACGGCAGATGTGAACATCGGGAGCATCACTCACAAAGGCTTCAAGATTGTCAGTACCGAGCAGAACACACGTTGTCCGTTGGTTGGCGTTGACATACAAAGGGTTACAGAAAATTATGTATAGTTTTTGTACACGTTCAAAATTGTATGAAAAAAAATACTAAAAGGAGGTTTTATTATGTCAAAAGCAAGATGTCTTGCCAGAAAAGGCAAACCAGCATCAGAGCCTTAAGACTTGAAACTATTAACAACATACAGAAGGCCCCGTTAATAATAGGCGGGGTTTTCTGTATGTTGTCTATAAAAAGAGAGACAGGATATATTAATGTGTCAGGATAGGCTCTTAGGTTTCACTGGAAAGTGTCAGCTTTAATCAAAAAGACCTTCTCCTTGTCATTGTCCTTTGTGCAGGGGTTGGCGTTGAAGTCTATCTCGTCGGATTCCAGGTGTGGTACAATACGTACTGCACATACTGCCTCGCATTCGGAGGTATAATTATAGTCATGTTTTTTCTCAATCTTCGCAAAACATTGACAAAAATTGCAATTATCAGCGCAGTTCTGACCCTGATACTTTTTTCTATATTCTTTAAGGGTTCAGTTACCCCATTGTATGCATCAAAGACACTTGCCCCCTCATTCGGAACGGTTCACTTTCCGTAATAAGCATATCGCAACCATAAAAGGTATAAAAAAGCGCCTCCGAAGAGACGCTTTCTGCTTTTATGCGAGTTTCACTTTATGAGCTTGCCCATCCGAAAAACAAGTACACATTTTCATCGTTATCCCGTCTGATGAATATGCATCCGGCTGGTCCCCATTTATCGGATACCTTGCTGTCATCTTCTTTCAACAATTTCGAAGCATATTTTGCCGGTGCAAAACCTTCAGGAACATCGATCATTATAAATGTGTTCTTTTCAGCTATGCTCCCTGTGTACCCGCTGTGTCCATAATCATGATAAGCCTTGTTCTTAGACATCGTAAAGGCTTCATGTGCTGTTTTCCCTTTTGAATATGTTCCAAAAAAATCTGCTCCCATGGTTCCCCCTTAAATAATATAGCCTTGTTCCTTCAGGCTCGTGAATCCGCCCTTGGTGACTATCACATGATCCAGAACTTTGATGCCGATTATATCTCCTGCATCGACCAGTCTTTTTGTGATCTTGATGTCTTCTTCTGACGGCGAGAGGGTTCCTGATGGATGATTGTGTGCAACTACGATTCTTGATGCTGCCTTAGAAATTGCAAGCCGAAATGTTTCACGACTATGAACGAGCGATGATTCGAGCGTACCGAGACTTACAAGTTCTATGTACTTGATTGTATTATTGGCGTTTATGCCTACTGCCCAGAAATGTTCCTTATCGCGATCGATTTCATTTTCCGCGGCAAGTATCTTCTGGAATATCTCAGCAACGTTGCCGGGTGCCTTAATATCTATTTTCTCTTTGATTTTTATCAGCAATTAATGCCTCCCTGTCTACAAAATTGGTTTTATCAACAATGCCACTTGTGTTATGTCTTCATGACTGGGTATCTTATTGACACCATTACCGGTATCGACCCGGCTGCCTATGATTGCACCGTAAGATTTGCGGATGCCATTACAGCCTTCGACGATATAATCTTTATTTACGATGATGTGTGCCCAGTAGTTCCCGTCTGAGGTTCTCGATACCTCGACAGCCCCTCCAGGAAATTCAATAACATGCGTAGCAGATTCTTGTTCCTTTGATTTAATGCCGAATAATTCTATTTTCCCCGGCGCTTCGTCGATATCGTATATTTTACATGTGGTGCTCATCATGCCTCCTTAATTGTTTTACATAGTCCTTCGGTCACTACTGATTCTCACCCGGAATAACCTGCCTGTAGATTGTCTTACGAAAGCAGTGATCTTCACTGTGTCACCTTCGTTTCGCCGCCATTCGCTGTCTACTTCATCTGACCACCAGAGGAGCTCCCTTCCATCATTGAGCTTAAAAATGATGTACGGAGTTTCGGGCCCCATACATCCGATGCAGCCGGAATCTTTACGCAGGATTGTAGCGTATGTTTCTATTTTCTCCGATTTCATACCAGCTCCTTTACTCTCTTTGGAAACAGATCTGCCAGCTTGCAGCCTGTCGCCATTATTTTGCCTATTCCGTCGTGGCTGATTGCATATAAGCGACCAATCTCAGGGTGTGTGCCGATCATTAATTGGGCGTATTTCTGAGCGCCCTTCAAGGTGCGGTAAAATCTCGTCTGATGACAACCATCTATCGCCTGGTAAAATACTTCGATTTTACCCATTGGCAACCTCTAAAATATTCTCAGCCCATTCGATCTTTTTCTCATCAATCCATTTGACCTCCCACAGCGAATCGAGACTGATATTCTCAATCTCTGCTGTGCTGAAACCGTGGTTAAGCCAAGTTCCACCGGCGAAGATATCGGGGTGATGGATTTTGTCGAACTCGATAAACTTTTTGAACATATAGTCGTTGAATGTTCGTGAGGCGTAGGGGAAACCGTGAAGTTTCCGTATATTGTCGTAGTCGCTTCCGAATACGTTACGATACAATGCAACGACTACCTCGGACTGGTGTTTAGCATTTTTAAAAATGTTATCTATCGTTTTTTTGGTAATTAACGCTTTATACATACTGCCCCCTTAATTTTAATTTGGTTTTTTTGGTACGTTTTTCTGCTGATTTGTTCATATAGTTTCCTTTTATGAAATCTTACTCTCCCACGGTAAAAATGTTCGTTGTGAGCTTGGATCTCCTTTTGTCACCATTTTCAGTGGTCATAGTGAGTAAGATTTCATTTGGAAAAGGTAAGATGTGGTTCGTTACGAGATTTTAATAAAGCACTTCAAAATAATTCCCTGAAGTCGCTTTAAAGAAGTACTGATTTTTTGAGAAATCGTCTTTCAGGCAGAACCGCCTTACTTCGACGAATTTGTTAAAAAAATTAGATATTTTCGGTGGTATCCGTTTTAACGGTACCATTATGTCCCACCCTATCGGCATACCGGTAAGGGTATATATTGTCTGTGGGACATAGCCGACATAATTACCGGCGGTATTGTTTTTGAGTATTTCTATGCCTTCGATATTATCCATCACATCAGGCAACCTCCGATAATGCCATGTTTTGCACCTCATACTGACTCGGACAAATATAACCGCCGTCTACCTCAAAAACGCCGACATGCCCTTCGTAAACCAGAGTATTGTCGTATATGTCACGAATGACACTGTTTTCGAGAAGTACGCTTCTTGCCTTTTCCAATTCCGCCCTGTCAGGAAATATACCGCGCAGCACCATGCTGCTGTATGACTGCCAATCGTCACAGGTGAACAGGAGATACATCATAGGTTCTGCCTTAGGCTCCGGATTAATTATCCTGCATAAAGCGTCAGATATTTTTTCGCCGCATTT
>CAYMTB010000183.1:0-7281 GCA_964393225.1 uncultured Syntrophorhabdaceae bacterium | reverse complement strand
TCGTAGACGTATCAATGCTATATCCCGCGCTGATCAATGTCTTTTTGAAATCATTCTTATTGTATGGCTCGTCATTGCCGTCTTGCTTGCAGAATATACAATACTGTTCATATGCGTCTTTTAAGAGTATATGCTGGTCTTTATCTTTTTTTAGATGCATAGACGCAAAGGCAAAGATAGAGTTGCTGTTTTCCTTGTAGTTTTTTTTGGATTGCTCCATGGATATGGCTTCAGTGAATGAGAAGTTATTGTTTTTAAGTCTTTTATATCCTTCGTATGCCCAATTGAATATGCCGGGGAGCTCTTTCTTGAGTTTTTCGCTGAGGTGGACATCCTGTTCATGTTTGGAAAACCTTCTCGGGAAATCAATGATATACAGCCGTCTCAACAGTCCGTATGAAAAATCCTTAAAGTTGGGGATTTCGTTCATGGCAATAAAGTGCTTTGCAAAGGGTTTAAAGCTCACGGGTAGCTGGTATGGCTCTCTGCCTGTTATAGTATCTCCACTTGTGACGGCCTTAAACAAATCAGTATTCAATACTGCCTTCGCCGGGGTTTCGCTGGAAAGGTTTGCCATCTTGCCAAATAGCCCCAAAAGGTAATACTCCTTGTTAAGCGAATTCAGGCCGAAATTGCATATGTTTTGCTCTCCGAAGAGGTTTGCAATAGCATCAAGAAAAACGGACTTCCCATTGCTCCCATCCCCCACGAGAAAGAATACGCTGGCTACAATAAGTGACTTATGGAAGCAGTAACCTACGGCCTCCTGGACGAACTCGATCTTCTTTTTATCATTCACAAAGATTTCAGCAAGGAATTGGAGGAACCTCGGGCACTTGGCGTTGTGATCCAGCTCATATGGTAAAAGGTTCGTTGTGAAGATATGATGGGTATGGTTTATTAAACGTGCATCTTTGAGGCTGAATAGGCCGTTCTTAAAGGTCAGGTAGTTCTGCATGTCTTCGTTCGCTTTATTCTGGTCCTGCAGAACATCCCCTTTGGCATAATGCATAAAGCTGTCGAGGCATTTCTTTGTGAAAAGCCCTCTGTGCTTTGACAACTCACTTTGACAGAGGTAGTTCAGTTCATCGTTGATCTTTCTCTCATAGCACTGACCGTTGTACTGGAATGGAAACCCTTCATAGATAGTGATATTGTATTTCTTTGTCATATATTCCTGGAATTTTAGTATATCGAGGCTGTACCCCTTGTCGTTCCTGCTTAATGCCCCTGCAACAAACAGCGGGTTGAGCATCTCTTCGGGGGAAAGCGCTGTCAGGTTTTTGGCCTTCTTGATCGTGTACTGAAGGTATTTGTCTTTAGACCTGTGCTCTCTGTACTTTTCGCCAATTTGATATTTTTCAAATATCTTTTCTATATCAGTATCACTTACTTTTTTGCTGACAAGGGATGCAATCACTGCCATGTCGCACTCGCTCCTTGATGGATACGAGCCGTCATTGCCTTTCATGATGAGCTGCTTTACCTTATCGGATACAACGAGGCTTTCTATGTTCCCATCCCAGGAGGGTAGGGAATCTTCATAATCATAAGACAAAAAGTCTTCGGATATGGCCGGCTCTGTAGGAATGTTTTCACACTCAAAAAGGCCTTCATGAAGGTTCTCGGGCTTCGGCTTATCGTTCTCGTGAATATCTTTACTTTTGGCTGCCGCTTTTCTTTTCTTTTTATCTTCCGGAACGGTGTTAAGCTTAGAGGCAATCTCGTCGAAATCATACCTTGCTTCATTCATTACAACGGTCGTGACTTCTCTCGGATTGCCCTCTATCTTAAAATTGTATGTTCCGGGAACCCTTAACACTCTTGAAATATCCTGCGTTCCACTGTCTCCGCCTAACGCCTCTGACAGCGCTTTGTTGATATTTTCAATAGTTGTTGCCCCAATATCTTTGACGCTTATTGGAATTCTTAATACCCAATAACAATGGAACCCTCCCCCGCTGTGGTTGATTATCGTTGGCTTGATTACATAAGAATTTATCGCATTCAGAGCATCGTCATATGTTTTGTGTATTGGTGCCTTTTTATGCCCTTCTGTGCCGTAGTCTACTTCTGAATGGAAGGCGGTGACGTAATGGACATTCTCTTTCTTGCCGCCCCTATTCATCCTGGGGTTTACGCCAAAATATACATCAATGCCGGTGTTGCAAAGTTCAAACACCTTTTTAATGGCATCGTCTATAGAGATAGAGAAATACTTCCTTGGCAATCCCTCTTTCGGAAATACACGTATTTCTGTCTCACCTATTGTATTACCCTGAAGCGCCCCGTGTATTGCCTTTAAGAACTTCCCGGCCTCAGATTTAAACCTTTCTTTGTCTGAAATAACTGCATTATCCATGATTTTCAGCCTCCAATCGTTCTATTTCTTTCAGATAATCCACAATAATATCCCGCGCAATGCCTGATGCTGACGCTACCCTTCCTGGGTTTCTCAAATTTCTCTGTGCTGCTATAATTCTCAATTTGTCACGGCAATCCCTGGGAAGACTTAATAAAAATCCAATAGTTTCTTTTTTTCTCATAGCCTAATACCTCCTATTTTTTTGTTTGTCCTATATGTTTTATGGTGACCAATACCAATATAGTTATGGTCTTAATATTGAAAACGGAATAAAGAAGAGGCCGACTGAAACGCCGGCCCCTTCTTGCTTACTTGCTCTTATTCTGAACCATTGGGAAAATCCTTTAAAGCCTTGGCACAATATCGTTCAATATTCCCCTTTCACAACTATCGTGACGGGATTCCATGTAAAATCACACCACTCGATTTTAGTTTTGTTCACTGTGTTACTCATTGTATAGCCTCCTTTATATTCCCCCCCCCCATTGGGTTAAGTATTAAAATACTCTTCTGTGCTATCGTCGGTTTATACGTTACGTTATCAAGCGAACCTCCTCCTTTCAAACAATCCATATCCATAAAGGCTTATATCCTGAGCCTTTACATCCAATACCCTTTAATTCTGTGAATCTTATTTATCTCATGCTGAATCTCGACGAGATGATGGACATTAACGAGCTGTTTATACAACTCTTTCTCATAACCGACCAGGTGGTCAGTCGTAATATGAAAGTTTTCCCAGAGATAACGTTCCAAATCTTCTCTAAATTCGTAGGTGGAAAGCGTGATACCCCTTTGAGGCCCCGGACGAAGGTACTCCTCAAGATAGATGATGTCGGTCTTGTTATTCCCTTGTTTCTTGGGGTTCCAGTACTTAATGTCGCCAAATGCTCCTATCTGATTGCCATTGCTTGAGTCACAGGAAGAGATCGGCAGAGTTGATATGAGTTCCCACCTGGTTGTCCCGAAGAGATGGATTTTAATGCCTTTTCTGTACAGTTTGTCTACGATAGGCCATAACTCATTATAGTTTTTACCCTCATTAGACCCTATTGCTACCATCTGATATCCTTTGTCTATGTAGTAATCTACCTCATCTCCATACAAATCGTGTATGACTGGAACTGGATGCAGTCCTGCCTCTTCAAGCCTTTCCTGGTAGCCGATATTTGTTGCGTAGCCGTTTTTCGTAAAGTCCAGGTCATAATTGAAGTAAAAATTAAACAGATGCCCGACCCTGAGAAGGTAATCAACGTACCTATTGAAAACCATTTCGATGTTGCTGCTTTTATCATTCTGCAACGTGAACACCCCGGAATCATGACCGAGGCCGCCTACTGTATCCCGACGCGTCATGAGAAAATAGGATTCTTCGTTCGTGGGTATACCATGAGACCGAAGAACATTTAATTTGTCGCCAGGGAAAAGCTCATAATGCTTTGTATTTACAACTCTTCGTAAACATGCGTGAAATATTTGTATTGACATACTGCCTCCTCTTGAATAATGGCCCCGCCCGCAAAGACGGGGCCATTATTGATATTAGTTAATGCCTTTGGCCAGTTTCAGCGCCTTAATCTTCAATTCGAGTTCCAAGATTTTACCGTCTCCAAGTTTTTCAACCAAACCCGGGTCGGCTAATATAGCTTCTATGGTCTTAATCATCCTGGTCGCTAACGGAACAAACCCCTGAAGCTTTATAATCGCATCATTGGTTTTGTCTTCCTCCCTTCCATTGTTCACGATCAGCCCGTTCAAATAATTATCAATATTGCCGCCATTATCTTTCAGAAATTCGAGATTGTCGATAAGCTTCTTATCGACGGATCCTTTCGTTCTTACCAGAGACTTGACGGTATCAAAAGTAACATTCGGTATTTTTTTAGCGATGTTGTGATGACCGATTGCCGCATCGACCATAAGTTTAAACTCCGCTATGGAGCTATCCTGTCCATGAATGTCGGCAAGTTTGTATTGTGACATAAAATACTTTACGGGATGCTGATGCTCCTCCTCTTTTATGTCTTTTGTTGCTTCAATGAGATGCAAAACCCTTTCCAGGCCCAGGGGAGTATACTCGTGAACATCTTCATTCTCAACGAGAAGTAAATATTTCTGGATTGTCCTCTCACTCATGGATTTGATATTTATTTTCGTCCACGCATTCCAATTGAATCCTTTATTTTTAGCGGCTCCTTTCATCTTTAAGAGAATCTTGCCTTTCATTATGGCAAAGTCTGCAAAGACAGTTTCGACTTTATGTCTTGCCTTCCTGGTACCTAATCCAAAAGTTTGGAGATATTCCAAGCCCCCTTTTAAGATTTCATCATCAGTCAAGGGTATGCTTCCCTCACCACCATCTATGAACGTTTTGACCTTCAAATACAACTGCTGATCTACCAATAGAGAGCCATTATCTTCTGTAGCGTGCGTTGTCACATCATTGATGACCGTCGAGTCAATTCCGGAGTAGCCGCTATAACCGCAGTTAACTGCGGGAAAATCCTGTACTCTTTCTGCCGGGGATGCATACCCTGAATACCCTCTTTCCAGAGGTTCTTCTTCGTTCTCCATATCTGTGGTATCACTATCTGCATCAAAGCTATCTGTGGTGGACGATGCTTCATCGTCTGCCTGACCATTGCTGCTGATAATTGAAGTTGTGTCTGTAGCAGGTGAAGATTCTTCGGATGAGGAGGGTGCGTTTTTAAGCACATCCTGCTCTACTGGGGCGTTTCCATTCAGTTTTACTGAATTTACTTCTAACTTCTTTTTCATACTAACTGCCTCCTAATTTTTAAAAAATATTTTATGTATGCCAGGGTTACAATGAATGCTTGTTTTTCACCTCCTGCCGCACCATTATGTATTGCTGATTCCTGCCATGAATAGCCTAATGCAAGCCTTGGGCCACAACTCCATAATTTTTAAGTGTTTAATATTATTGATAATTTAAAATTGTTAAAAAATAAATAACATTTGTTAACGCTATATATAGCGTTATATGTTTATTTACGTGTAATATCGTGATATACAATTATTAGCACAACCGTTTTCAGTTCAACGACACTGTGCACAATGACAAAAATAAGAGGGAATGGAGGCTTTATGGAAGACAACACAAACATGACAACAGATGAAGACCATATTCCATATGAAATGCTGAAGGAAATGGGTCATTTCGAAGACTCTGGCGATTATCAACAAGCCACAGAGTATGATCCACTTAAAATATTAGTTGTCGCTGACGACAAAAAAATAGGTCAAAATCTGAAGGAAATGATACTTTACGGGAAATTTATCTGGGATCCTGATCCCAAAGTAATGGACCTTATAAAGAGTTGTGAAAACGGCTCTTTTGAAAAGCCTAAGGTTACGGTAGTAGCGACTGCAGGTGAAGCGTTAAAAAAAATAAAATCTCATGACTATGATACCTTATATATACTGGCAAGCTTGGATGGTGATGTGTGGGAGCCAGACGTGCAGATGATCGCTGATCATTACCGCGGTTACAACGTTTTTGTTGTTACGATGGAAAAGCCAAACTCGAAAGAGGTTGTAAATGCAATTAAGAGTGGTGCGAGAAATTGCCTTTGGATTGAGGGAGGACACGTTTACCATCCCTGGACCCCGGGAGAAATACCAATTAGCAGGCAAGCCGGAAGGAACATGCGTGTCGCAACGGAGGATTTTGATGTCGATGGCATTATTGGTCACAGCAGGCAAATGCGCCAATGCCGGAAACAATTAAAGAGAGCGGCCGATTGCGATATCAGCACTTTGCTTACAGGAGAGACGGGAACAGGGAAAACCTTCTTTGCAATGAAAATTCACGAACTAAGCAAGCGCAATAACAAAGAATTTGTACATCTCAATTGTTCAACGTTTCCTCATGAACTTTTTGAGACCGAACTTTTTGGATCTGAAGAGGGTGCACATTCAAAAGCAAATAAACTAAAAAAAGGCCTTATAGAAAAAGCTGAAGGAGGCACGCTCTTTCTTGATGAGATAGGCGACATGCCATTTCCTCAGCAAGCAAAGCTCCTCAGTGTTCTGAATGATGACGGGTTCAATCGTGTGGGAGGCACTAAAATATTAAAAATTGATTTCAGGCTCATTTCAGCAACCAATCGGCCTCTTCAAAAAGCCATGGATAACGGATATTTTCGAGAAGATCTTTTTCATAGAATCAACGGTATGAGCATACACATACCTCCTTTAAGGGAACACCCTCAGGATATTGGAGAAATTATGTTCAACGAACTGATGAAATTAGCCTATGCCGAACTGGTCTCAACTATTAAATTAGAAAATGAGAAGAAGTTAGAAAGCGAGAAGAAAACGGAAAGTGAGAAGAAGTTAGAAAGCGAGGTGGAAGAAAAACTTTATCCACGTATAGTGTCTATGGTTAGGTTAGGTTTTATGGATATTTTTCTGGAATATGCCTGGCCTGGAAATGTGCGCGAACTAATCTATAGGCTACGAGATTCGTATGGTATGGCCAAAAATGAAGGAGAAGATTACATGCTACCCAGACACATTAATGAGTCAATCCTTCAAGCTGTATACGACAAAAGAATGAATAAAGAAAATGCAAATTCAACAGCCGTTCTCCAGGATCAAAATACTATTAATGGCAAAGCAATAGACATCCTATCCCTAAAGGATGAAGAATTATTTACTTTATACTACAAAAAACTACTGGAGACTTATCATCACGAGGACATTAAGTTCATTGCTAAGAAAATTGGACTAGCCGAAGGTACATTCCGATCCAGGCTGAAGAAGCTTGGAATAGAATATGAAAGGAAGAGAAATAGAAAACGCAAAAACGAAGCACTGCCCCTTCAACCCTAATTATAGACTATATATAGCCTTGCTATCTTAGTTACACGATATATCATATAATATTAAGT
>CAYMTB010000182.1:0-7364 GCA_964393225.1 uncultured Syntrophorhabdaceae bacterium | reverse complement strand
GCCTGACTCCCCTGAGTATCGCGAAAGAAAAGGCATAAAAATCTGAATAAAAATTGCTCATTTTTTTCTATTCGTTTAGTTTCCGAAGAGGTCTATTGGATCTAGTAACAAATGCGGATTTTATGATAAAAAAATTAAGACACTTCACTTTCGTCACAATCCTTTTCGTAGCGGCCTGCGTAACTGTAAACATCTATTTCCCTGCTGCTGCAATTCAGAAGGCAGCCGACCAGATTGTAGACGATGTCACCGGCACAAAAGACCAGCAAAAACCAGAGAGCAAACCGGATATAAAAAGCTGGCTTTTTGAAGAACTGAAGAATTTTAATCCGGGGCCGAAAGAAGCGCATGCACAGGCAGATGTAACTATATCAACGCCTGCCATACGCAACATCAGGCAATCGATGAAAACAAACTTCCAGCAATTAAAACCATTTTATATTCGAGGCAGCGTTGGAGAAAACAATACGGGTTTTGTGGAAACACGAAACACTTCAGACCTCAACCTGAAAGAAAAAGCAGATGTTGCAAGACTTGTGGATCAGCTGAATAAAGATCGTACAGCCCTCTATGCTGAGATTGTAAAGACTAATAAGCTTGATACCAATTCGTTACCGCAAATCCGGAAGATTTTTGCGAATAGCTGGCGGGGTAAATCGCAAACCGGTTGGTGGATACAGAACGATAGCGGAGAGTGGGAGAAAAAACAGTAAAAACAGCGGATAGCGTTTAGCATGTAGCGTAGAGTTAAAAATTCCTATACGCTCTATGCTCTACGCTGCAGTTACTTCATTTGTGCGATTTGCGCCTTTGCAAGGGCAATTTTTGCCTCTGCCAATCTTTTATAGTAGTCCTTTGTCTTCTTTGCATTGCCGGCAGCAATGGCTTTCATGAGGTCGCCCTCAAGTTCGGCCACTTCAAGAAGTCTGTAATAATCGAGAGATTCCTTCATGTGGGCCAGGACGATCATTCCTGTAATGACTGGATGGTTATTTGTTACATTGGCATCCTTGAACCTGATGCCATGTTCAAGTTCAACTTCAAGACCGGCTCGGAACTGTTCAGGATCAATAGCCATTTTTTCGGCATTCACTAAATCAAGCAGTATCTTTGTCTCTTTCGGCTGTACCTTTGCTTCTTTCAGCTTTGTCCAATCTCTGATTTTCAGTTCTCTGCAGACTTTGCCTACTTCTTCCTTTGTAATGTAGTCCGGTAATTTCATATTACCCTCCTCTTAAGTTTTAAAAATTTTACAATGGTTTTCAACCGCCCCCATATATGCTTCCAGGCCTTCCATCATCAGATCATTATGCCCGGCATGGGGTATAAAGAGCGAAACTTTCTCGGCAGCCCCGGAAAGAGCATAAAGCGCCCTTCCCTCTTCAGCCGGGATGATTTCATCATCTTCGCCGTGTATGATCAGAGTGGGAATCACTACTTCCTTTATCTTCAGGTCATTCCCGAACCCGACAAGGTTTTCAGCGTCTTTGAACAGGCGGGCCACACCCAGTCGCGCAAACTGGTTCCTGGAGCTGGCAAAACCGCTTTCCACGATCAATCCTTTCAGCTGCCGCTGGTAGCGATAGGCCACCTCAATTGCCGGAGCACTTCCCAGGGACCGCCCCATAACAAAAAGGTCTCCGCTGTAACCCAGGCCATGAAGAATAGCTGTAAAACCCTGGAATACAGGATGGGCATCCTGTATCATGCTGCTGCAGGATGGGCTGCCATCGCTGAACCCGTATCCGCGGTAATCGGCTACAAACAGGTTTAATCCGCGTTTCCTGTAAAGCGGGTCAACATAGTCATAGTCCAGGCACGTCTCTCCGTTACCATGAAAATACAGGATGTTGGGTGCATCGCTTCGGGCCGGATAGAAACGGCAGCCTATAGAAATGTCTTCCGCCACTTTGATAAAATAGTTCATCACGTTCGGCTGGTTCTTGTCCTCAATAAATTCCCGGCGGGGAAAAAACAACCGTGAGATAATCTCCGGGCGATCCATCAGTTCCAGGCCTTTTTCGAAATCTATCATACTATTTTTTTACCCTCCCTACTTCGCCGCTTTCAAGCCGCACTTTTATACCATGCGGATGGTGAGGGGATTTGGTGAGAATATCCTTCACAACCCCTTCTGTCAATGTTCCTGTACGTTGATCTTTTTTCAGAACGATTGAAACCTTTATGCCGGGTTTTATATCTGAACGCGTCATTCCATCCATAATAATTTCTCCCTTATTGCCCAGTTAGCTGCTTTACCTTCTCAAGGATTGCCGCCATAACGGGACCAGCCGTGCCGTTTACGATTATATCGGCCATGCTGTCGCATGCCGTTTCATCCCGATTAATGATGACCAGCCTGGCACCTCCCTGTTTTGCGACAACGGGCATGTAGGCAGCAGGGTGTACGACAAGGGACGACCCGATAACCATGAAGAGATCGCATGCTTCTGAGCGTCTATAGGCTTCTGTTGTTTCCCGCTCAGGCATGGATTGGCCGAAGGAGATGGTGGCAGGCTTGAGGAGACCTCCGCAGGTATCGCACCGGGGTCCCCTGTCTCCTGCGGCAACCCGTGCCTGGATATCGTCCCGTTCGTATCTTTTGCTGCAGCCCAGGCAGGTTACATGCATAGCGGTTCCGTGGAGTTCCAGCACCTTTTTCTCTGAATTGCCTGCCTTAAAGTGGAGACCGTCAATGTTTTGAGTAATCAAACAGTCGAGTTTTCCCAATCGTTCCAGCTCAGCAATTGCGAAATGGCCCGCATTGGGCGGTGCGTCTTTCATGGATTCATACATTTCCGTTGCCATCTGCCAGTATTTCTCGCGTGCTGTTTCATTGGAGATAAAGTTCTGGAAATAAAAGTCTTCAGGGTCATATTTGTCCCAGACACCTCCGGGACTACGGAAGTCGGGTATGCCGGATTCTGTGCTCAGGCCTGCACCCACAAAGACAACAACACTCTTTGCATTCACAATCCATTCAGCTATTTTTTGTATTTTATTTTCCATCCTTCAGAATCAAGATATTATGCTGTGTGAAAAGAGTCAAGGCGTTTTTTCCTCAAGACATTCCGTTGACAGCTTTCTTTTGTAAATGATATAAAATTTCATGAAAAATCACGGTTTTTTCACATTAACTATTCCGAATGATATGTCATATCTTCCTGTTGCCCAAGCTTCCGTTAAAGAAGCAGCAAAGATGTTCGGTTTTACCGATGAAGCCATATATCAGATTGAGCTTGGCCTTGAAGAGGCATTTATGAATGTTATAAAACATGCCTTCGAAGCTGGTGAAACCAGCACTTTCGATATTATTTGTAAACATATCCCGATGGGCATAAAAATAATTATAAAAGAGAAAGGGATGCCTTTTGATCCGGACAAGATAACCTTGTATGACCCTTCGAAGGATATTTTTGAAGAAGGTTCTACCGGACTTGGCACATTTCTCATGAAAAAAATTGTTGACGAAGTTTCCTTCCATAATCTGGGGTCTGCAGGCAAAGAGACACATCTTGTCAAATATTTGTCTGGTAAAAATATAGAAGACTACTTTGACCCATCTGAACTGAAGCACAATGAGGAAGAAAGAATAGACTCTGCGGTTATCACGGAAAAAATTGAATACTATGTCAGGAAAATGAAGGCTTCAGAGGCAATTGAAATTTCAAAAGGTGTCTATAAATCACATGGTTATACTTTTTTTGATGAAATCATCTATTATCCTGAACAGATAGTGGCATTAAATGATTCAGGTGAAATTATCTCTGTAGTTGCTGCAACAAAAGAAGATATTTTTATGGGCCACGCTGCCCTGCACTATCCGGAACCAGGATCAAGGATTGCAGAACTGACATTTATTTTTGTCAGCCCGGAATACAGAAGCCAGGGATGCATGAAGAGGATGCTTGATTTTCTCTTTACCACACCGAAAAAATACAGCCTTGAAGGCGTCTACGCATTCGCTGTTACAAATCATACCTATTCTCAAAAAACTATGGTCGGGCACGGTCTGGTTGATTGTGGTATAGAATTGGCAACAAGTCCTGCCACCTGGGTTTTCAAGGGGATTTCAAAGGGTGAATCCCAGAGAATAAGCGTTGTGCTGGGCTTTAAATATCTGAAAAAACCAGACCCGCTTACTCTCTACCCCCCTACTCTGCATAAAGCAATGATAGAAAAACTTTACAGGAACATGGGAGCTGAACACAATTATGCCGTTCCTCCTTTTCGGGAGCCTCAGTTCGAGGATGATGGGTCGGTCATTGATACAAAAGTTTATGCTTCTGAAGGAAATGCCGAGATATTTATTAAAAAATACGGGGCAAATGTTGTGCGTGAAATAAAAGGTATCCTGAAAAATCTTCTCTGCGTCGAACATATAGCTGCAATTAATCTGTATCTTAGTCTGGAGGATCCGCTCACCTACCTTATATCTCCCGCATTTGAGGAAATTGATTTTTTCTTTTCCGGGATACTTCCGAAAACTGGAGTCGGCGATGCGATCATCTTACAATACCTCAATAATATTTCCTTCGACTATAATAAAGTAATTGCATATTCTGATAACGCCAAAGAAATTCTTGCCTATATAAGACAAAATGACCCTTATGCTTCAATGTAATTTTCTACATTTTTGCTCCGCTTTCTGGTATGCTTTAACCCGATGCGCCCATAGCTCAATGGATAGAGCGTTTGACTACGAATCAAAAGGCTGCAGGTTCGAGTCCTGCTGGGCGCACCAATAATATCAATAGGTTAGGCTTAAAAGGCTTAACCTCTTTTTTTGTGTAAGATAATATTTTACCACTATATTACCACTTATTATTTTTCCAGCAGTAAAAATAGCCCGGATTCCGCCAGAATCATGACACGAGAAAAGTGTATCATTTTAAATGATACCTCTGGTACAAACTTTGTTTGTATTAGGAGTCACAACGAATGTGCCCCCAGCCATGACGACGAATGTCATACCGATGATAATTTTATCAAAAATAAGTACAATTCATAATTTTATGATGGGCACGACTACTATTCTCACCTTTCCTCCTCATGCACGTGGAATACATTCGTGCGAATAGATACCACATATAGACATGGCAATATATCTTACCACAACATATAGTATCAATATTGCCCGTAGAATGGTTGTAAGACATGTTCTATAGCCCTACCTACCTTTCATTGATTGTGGGGCATCCTGGGCGGCCTGCGGGGTCTCTGAGAGGATAAGCATCCTTTATTCCAGACTGGGCGGTATGGGCCGAAGATTGATGAGGGGGCCGGTGCCTGTATGTAAGGTGCTGCACATGAATTTTACAAACAACAAGAATCCTTTCCCTGGCATATGTGCTGGTGCCAAAACGAAAAGGGGTGCCGTCCTTTATATCCTGAAAATTCTACAGACAAAAAAAGTAGAAGCTTGAGACACCATTAAAAGCCCATTTACAGCATGCCCTTTGCATTGCCTTATAGAAGATAACGGTATTCATAACCTTGCATAGTTGTGTTGATTTTAGAGCCTCCTGAGTGCTGCTGCGGGTGTCCTGAGCTTCATACTGTTAGGATGTTTCGGCAATGGTAGCAAACTGGCAGGATACCAGACCCCCCTCTGCCCCCAATGGCAATCGCCCCCGTCTCAATATCGTCGCTCGCAATTTTTTCCAGAGAAAAGACCCCGTCCGTTTCCTCGCCACTTAAAAAATATTTCTTCTATCATTTCTTTGGTTTTACTGATTTTCTTTGTGGGTAGCCGAGAAAAATTGCTTTCACCTACGAATCTACACCATGACCTTTTCGGCAAATCCAAGAATTATGTATTGTAATCCTCGACCCGGCCTCATGCTACGACATAGCATGTTTCAAATGGTTATCAATGGAACAGAATAGGTTTCGCAGAAAACCTCGAAAATAAAGAACGGCTACTAACCGAGTTTTGTACAATGTATTTCGACAAAACTGTTGGTATCTATGGATATTATTCGACAATAATGTCGGGTTATATGAATGTCTGCCTGTGGTCTATAGTGCCAGGTATTTGTGCAATAGGCTGTAATACCATAAGTATTTTTAATTTTACTATCCTCCGCAGGTGTGTGGTATACTATTTGCTTAAATATGTATTATGATTATTATCAATAAAGGATTTTGATGCTGAAAAACAGATTTCTTATGCTCATCCCCGCGTTTTTTCTGATTGTAATCCTCTTTGCATCTATGCCCTTAAACTTTGCACACAAGATTGGAAAGGGCTGTCTCCTTAATCAGAACAAGTGCGTTCTTAAGTGCAACCCCTGCATGTACCATTCGGTAACCTCCCAGAGCGAGACAGACAACCTTGCTATAGCGGGGCTCCCGTCCACCCCTTTTGCCTTCCAATCGTTGTCACCTCTTCTTGGAAAGACAGTCGATTCGCCTGTAACCATCGTTTCATATCTTTTCCCGGAAGCACCTCCACTTCGCTGTTAACCTGCAATACTCGAAGTCCACACCGGTAGTCCATTAGCCCTCAAGCGCGAAGCGCCCTGGGGCGGTCAGACTTGCAGACATGGAGGCAAAGGAGCATGAAGAAAGATAGTTTTATCGGTATAACAGCATTTTCGCTGCAACGATGGCTGCATCTGGGGCAACATCCGGCTATTACTGAACCGGAATTTTCGACGTCTGGTTTTAAGAATATTTTCAGGAGGAAATAAATTATGTGGATTGTTCGACTCGCGTTACGCCGTCCGTACACCTTCGTGGTAGCGGCATTGGTGCTTTTGTTGCTTACACCGTTCGTAATGCTTCGAACGCCAACGGATATCTTCCCGGATATAAATATTCCGGTCGTGAGCGTGGTCTGGGTGTATAACGGCCTGAACGCCCGGGAGATGGATCAGCGCATTATATCAAACCATGAGCGCATGATTACCGCCCTGGTCAACGATATCGAGCACATCGAATCTACCGCGTACAACGGTGCCGGCGTGATCAAAGTGTTTCTCCAGCCCGGCGCCTCCGTTTCCGACGCGGTGGGACAGCTCGCGGCCAGCGGACAGACGGCTTTGCGCTTCCTGCCGCCCGGGGTCACGCCACCCTTCATTATCCGCTACAATGCTTCCACTGTGCCGATTCTCCAGTACAGTGTAGCAAGCACAAAATTCTCCGAGCAGGAACTGCAGGACATGGCGATGAACCAGATCAAGGTTGGTCTTTCGACCGTGCAGGGCGCCTCCGTGCCGTACCCGTACGGCGGGAAGGCCAGGGTTGTGGCTGTGGACCTCGATCTCTCAGCTCTTGCGGCGAAGAACCTGGCCCCCCAGGAAGTGGTGAATGCCTTTAACGCCCAGAACTTTGTTCTTCCCAGCGGAACCGCAAAGATC
>CAYMTB010000181.1:0-7419 GCA_964393225.1 uncultured Syntrophorhabdaceae bacterium | reverse complement strand
TTATAACACAGACCGTTTTTTTGATTAACATCAAAATTGATACGAACTTTGTCGAAAACCAAGTCAAGCTTTGCAAAAGTGTCGTGATTGCACTTTTTTGTCATTCCTGCAAAAGCAGGTGGCTTCATTTGCGCAAGCAACATTAAGTAAATTGTTTATGGTTCCCGGCTTTCGCCGGGACAACGTCTGAAGTCAATAAAGCGCATTTCTGCGAAGACTACAAGATTGCATGTGGTAATTCTTGAGGACTGAGGAACAAAAAGGCAGGGCAGATAGCTGCCCTGCCCACACCGTTTATGTGCCTCAGTCAGTAGCGATAATAACGTTCGAAGCCTTTATGATTGCATAGACCTCTTTGCCGGGAGCGAGTTGCAAATTGTCAACAGAGTTTTTTGTAATAATCGAAGTAATCTCTACACCGCCTGGAAGTTCTACAATAATCTCGGAATTAACAACACCAGGCGTTATACCTTTAACCTTACCTTTAAGTACGTTACGGGCACTTACCTTCATAATGTTTTCCTCCTTCCTTCTGATTTACTTATTGTATCATATTACATCATTAATCATATGTTCCCAATTGTCAACACCCTTTCTTTATTTAATCCGTGATGGTGCGAACAAAACCTTGTGCTCTCTTTGTGATACTGGAGATAAGAGGTGGTACATTATAGATGTGGGCAGCTCAATACTCTGAACTTAGGCTCTAAAATTGTAAAAGGGTATCGGCTGAAAGCACTTGCGCTTTTGCCGCCGTGGGCGATTTCAGGCTCACCCATTTTGTGTAAATGGGCATTCTCATCAGTTCCAGAAGCCTGTTGGCCAGGTTGGGATACTCTCCGACGTCCCTCAGCATACCGGACTCAACTATTCTGCGCATGTTTTGCGTTGCTTCCGCTATCTCGGGATGAAGCCGTGATGCCCACCGGATCGCGTCATTTGCATACACGCCGGACTGTTCTCCGTGGCCATGTCGCATTGACAGCCAGTGCCTGAAATACTCGAGACACCACCATGGGAATCCCAGTTCCGCAGCATAATCCGGGGAGATAAGCAGGCTCTGAGCCAATGTCTCATAGTCCGGAGGAGGTTCCGGGCGAGCCAGGAACAGGTGTTCCTTGAACCCCAAGTCCAGGAACGCCTCGAAAATGAGCTCATGGTGGAGGAGGTTGACCACTATTGCGTGCATACCCATGAGGTGATCCGCGTATGGAATCAACTCATGAGGCACCCAAACCTCTTCGCCCATTGGATAACCCAGTATTCCGAGACGCAGGTGAAGCAATTCGTGGCTCAACGCCTCAGCTGTCCGGCCTGTGCCAAGCCGAAGTCCAATTTGAGCGTATTTCAATTTGATTGGATCATGCTGCATTTTTATCTCAAACAGGCTTGACGGCAGGGTGGAACTTTCGTGGTACTGGAGGTAATCGCCATAGAAAGCGACGACTTCGGCGGCAATTGCACGTGCCTTGCCTCTGTCGGGCAGACGATCCATGATCGGCTTTGCGGCAGCATTTCCCCGAACTGTAACCTGTACTCCCGCCATCCCACAGCAGATCGTTCCCCTGGTTTCCCTGGGGCTCAGAGATGGCTGAGATGTGGTCTCCCCGAAACTCTCCATTTACCTCCTCTTATACCGCACGCCAATGCCCTTAATTCAATACGTACTTCTAAAATTCTACAAAAGAACTCGGAAAAGCACCTTCTTTTCACAGCGCCATTATCAACATCTTCCTTTAAAAAATTATAGTGATTAGCCAACTGTAATTATGATATATAATAATTACTAATAATGACTAATTATAACTTATAAGGTTATATAAATACAATTAATTAACAATAATGCCATAGTTTAGGAGGAATACTGATGAAAGTTACGATTAACGGAATAGTTTGCAAAGCTGAAAAGGGTCAAACGGTGCTTCAGGTGGCAAAAGACAACGGAATCCATATTCCGACCCTCTGCCACCTGCCGGAGTTAACACCCTGGGGTTCATGTCGTGTTTGTCTGGTAGAGATTGAAGGTATGAAAACCCTGGTAGCTTCCTGTACGCATCCGGCCACAGAAGACATGGTGGTTTTAACGAACTCAGAGCAGGTTTTGAATGCACGCCGCTTTGTCGTGGATTTACTTTTATCCGATCACCCGCTCGATTGCATGACCTGCGAAAAGGCAGGGAATTGCACTCTTCAGAATCTGGCATATGATTTAGGGTTGACAGGCTCCAGCATGGAAGGTGAACAGCATCACTATCCCGTTGATAATTCAAACCCTTTTATCGTCCGGGACTACAACAAGTGCATCCTGTGCCAGAGATGCGTGCGGGCCTGTGCTGAGATCTCGGAAATAAATGCAATAACAATGTCCAACCGCGGATTCGACACGAAGGTGACCACTGCTGATGACAGTTCCCTGCAGGACAGCAATTGCGTCTTTTGCGGACATTGTATACAGGTATGTCCGGTAGGGGCCTTAACGGAAAAAAAGGCCCATGGTCTGGGACGGGCATGGGAAACGACAAAAGCGCGTACAACCTGTCCCTATTGCGGCGTTGGCTGCCAGCTTAACCTGCACATGAACGGTGAACAAATCGTCAAGATTACAGGCGTGGAAGACGGTTCGCCCAATAAGGGAAGGCTCTGCGTCAAAGGACGTTTCGGCTATGATTTTATCTACTCGGGGGATCGCCTGACAACACCTTTAATCAGGGATAACGGGACCTTCCGGGAGGCAAGCTGGGATGAAGCCCTGGACCTTGTGGCAGCCAAGTTTAAGCAGATTATTGCTGAAAGCGGCCCCGACACTATCTCAGGCGTCAGCTGCGCCCGCAGCATTAATGAAGACTCGTACCAGATGCAGAAACTCTTTCGCGCAGTGATCGGCACCAACAACATCGATCACTGCGCCCGTACCTGACACGCTCCCACCGTCGCCGGTCTGGCGCAATCATTTGGCTCGGGAGCCATGACAAATTCTTTTGGTGAGTTTACAAACGCGAAGATGTTTCTGTGCATCGGCACCAATATGACTGAAGCGCACCCTGTTGCGGCAACATTTTTGAAAAATGCAGTGCGGAAAGGCGCGAAGCTTGTCGTGGTGGACCCCAGGAAAACCCCACTCGCGAAGCTTGCTGATATCCACTGCCAGATCAACGTGGGCAGCGATATTGCCTTCCTGAACGGCCTCATGAACGTTCTTATCACTGAAAATCTGTATGACAAAGATTTTATTGAAAAAAGATGTGATAATTTTGAGGCTTTTAAAGCTAAAATAATGGAGTACCCCGTTGAACGGGCAGCCGAAATTTCTGGCGTGGACGCTGAAACGATCCGTAAGGTGGCACGGCTTCTTGCTGCCGTGAAACCGGCAATGCTGTGCTATACACTTGGAATTACTGAACATACCACCGGAAAAGACAATGTAATAAGTACCGCGAATCTCCAGTTGCTGCTTGGGAATATGGGCATGCCCTCTGCCGGGGTAAACCCCCTGCGGGGCCAGAACAATGTCCAGGGTGCATGTGATATGGGCGCGCTGCCCAACGTGTTTCCCGGTTATCAGAAAGTAATTGATCCGGCCATGGTGGAGAAGTTTAAAAAAGCGTGGAATGTTGAAAATCTATCCGACCGCAATGGCATCATGATGCCTCAAATGATGGAGGGGTTGGTCGATAAAAAGATCCGGGCATTTTACGTCTTCGGTGAAAACCTTGCAAATACCGAACCAGATATCCATAAGGTAGAGCACGAGCTGGCCTCTGCGGAATTTCTTGTATGCCAGGATATCTTCCCGACGGAGACAACACGCTTTGCCCACGTAGTCTTTCCTGCCGCGGCCTGGAGTGAAGACGACGGGACATTCAGCAGCAGTGAGAGGCGGGTAAACCGGGTCCGCAAAGTAAAAACTCCACCCGGTAATGCCAAACCAAACTGGTGGATATTCAAAGAGCTGGCCAAACGAATGGGTCATGTATGGACATCAAGCAGCGCCCAGGAAATATGGGACAACGAGGTCTCCGTCCTTGCCCCTGCACTTGGCGGTATTAAATACAGCCGTATCGAAAAGGACGGCCTTCAGTGGCCATGTCCCACCATGGAACACCCGGGCACACAGTTCCTCCATCGCGATGGCGTTTTTACCCATGGAAAGGGCATTTTCAACCCTGTCGATTGGAAGCCGCCCGCGGAAGTTCCCGACAGGGAATATCCTTTTGTCCTGAGCACAGGGCGCAGGCTCTACCAGTATCATACGCGAACACAGACAGGGCGTTGCGGACTGAATTTTCTCATGTCCGAGGAAACTGCCGATATTTCTCAGGCAGACGCGCAAAGACTTGGCATTGAACCGGACGAATACGTAAGGGTCCGGTCCCGGCGAGGGGAAGTGAAGGTCAAGGCCAGGATAACAGAACAGGTGCCCCCCGGTATGGTATGGATGTCATTCCATTTCCGGGATGGGTCCGCAAACTGGTTGACCAACGCGGTGTATGACCCGGCAACGATGACAGCAGAGTACAAGGCATGTGCCGTAACGGTGGAGAAAATATGATGCTTTTGGCTAACTTAAACCCTTGCACGGTACATAACACACAAATCCTTGGATATTCATATGATGAATATGTAAATGCTGTGAAACAATTTCATGGTTACGCAGCTCCCGGCGTTATTATCGGCGGATTTATGGTAGATACCGCTGTACGGAACCTGCCGGAGGGCCTCCTCTATGATGCCATCTGTGAAACCAGATCCTGCTTACCTGACGCCATTCAACTGCTGACGCCATGCACAATCGGGAATGGCTGGCTTAAAATTATCAATAATGGACGCTTTGCCTTAACCCTTTACGATAAGCAGAATAAAGAGGGCATGAGAGTCTTTCTGGATGCGGAAAAGGTGAAGGTATGGCAGGAGATAAAAACATGGTATTTCAAACTAAAACCCAGCAAAGAACAGGACCGGGAAGGGATTGCCGAGGAAATAAAAGAAGCGGGCAATAGCATTTTAAGTGTTCAGCGTGTACGAGTTCAACCGCAGATTGCCGAAAGAAAACGTAAAGGGAGTATCGCCGTATGTCCTGAATGCAGGGAAGCCTATCCTTCCGATGACGGAGAAACCTGTCTGGCCTGCCAGGGCGACACGCTTTACGTGTAGGTGTTGTTTTGTAAAAAAAGGAATGAACGGCTTAAGAGGTTCAATTAAAAGGAATCATACGTAATGAAGAAGGCAACCCCAAAAATTGTCATAGTTGATGTAACAGAAAGGGATGGCCATGACACTTGATAGACAAACAAGCAATACCCCAACAGATTTAGAAAAGGTAAAGTCCGTAATTGAAAAACGGTTAATTCAGGCACGACCAGACGTTAAGGCTACATTTCCGCCAGTTCTGAGGCAAGGCAGGGTCCTGTCGGCAATTATCTCTGAGCCGGAGTACCTGATGGTTATGTTTCTTACGGAAGAAGAGGAAAAACGATACAGCGAATGCATTTCAAGACAAATCAATCCTTTCGTTGGACTGATAACTACTGGATCTGAAAAAGCCACATTCAGGGTAGAGAAGGCCAGATGTGTAACTGTAAGAAGTTGTACCGTCACAAACAACTTGTTCAGTTTTTCTCTCGGTCCCGACTCTACAATTTTCCTTGAAGACCATCATCAAACCATTGAGACAGTCGACATCGGCGAGGTTTCTTACACAGTGCCGCTGGCTTACATAATAAGTTACGGAGACGACATAAATCGCACGGCAGTCCACGAGTATCTTGACGGTCTTGTAGCCTACTCCACGAACATGTGGAGGGAAAATTTATGGTTTACAACCTGTGCAGGGAGCACGGAATCCTTTGAAACTTCGTCTCAGCTTAGGGCAGCGAGGAACTAAGAGTGCATGAAATTCCATCAATGAATGACTTAAGAACTGCAATGATAAGTTAAGAAAAAATTTTGAGAGGTAGATATGCAACGAATACTGGGTGCAGAAAGAAATCATCGGGTTTTCATAGTACTTTCCTATGCCTTGATAATTATCGCAGTATTAGGTTCATACACGCATGGATCGTGTCAGGAATACAGGCAGATTGTTATTGCCACAGGAAGCCCTTTTGAACTGGGCCTTGTTGACGAGCTTGCAAAGGCTTTCCAGCAAAAACAGGGCGGGATTGTCCGTTGTATCAAAACACCAACAGAGCCAGGTCTTGATCTTGGAAGGCATGGTTTTACCCACATTACTATGGGGCACGAAAGAGAAGCAACGGCCCGGTTCGCCAAGGAAGGTTATGCAGCAAAGAGAACTGATCTTATGCATAACTTTACCGTTATTGTAGGTCCAGTTGACGATCCGGCAAAAATTACAGGACTGACCGATATTAGAGAGATTCATAAAAGGATTGCTCAGGCAAAGGCTCCTTATCTTTCCAGGGGGGATGGAGGTGGGATGAATATCCTGGAAATCAAAACATGGAAGGAATTGGATATCAAGCCTGACGGTGAGAAATGGTATCAGGTTAGCCGGAAGTTTATGCTCGCATCACTGCTTGATGCCGATAAAAACGGCCAATATCATATGCTCGATTCATCAACGTGGGCTCTCCATAAGGCAAAGACGAAAAACCTCAAGCTTCTCGTGAAAGGTCCGGCAAATGAATACGAGATGTGTCTCGTGAGCACGCTTAAACATCCGCACTTAAAATACAACTATGATCTGGCTGAGAAATTTTATGATTTCCTTGTCAGCAATGAAGGTCAGAAGATCATTGCAGAATTCGGTGTAAAACAATATGGGGAACCCATATACTACCCGACTGCAATCCGAAACCCCAGGTGAGGAAATAGATTCTTACGGGCAAGCCCCCGGGAAAAGTATTTAATTTCCTGAACGCTCCCTTGATGCCGTTAACATTATCTTGACAATAAAGGGGTAGATATGGCATGTTATGCTCATAAAAGCATAATAAATGGGAAGTGTTTGTTCCTGTAAAGTTTACCGTAAACGACGGCGTAAGGGTTTTCAGTGAAGAAGAAGATAAATCCACAAATTGTTACGGCTGCCATAATCGAGAAAGATGGTTGCATACTTATCGGCAAGAGAAAGCGGGGGAAGCGGCGTGCTGGAAACTGGGAGTTCCCTGGCGGCACGCTTGAAGAAGGAGAAACACACGAGCAATGTCTGAAACGAGAACTCCAGGAAGAGCTTGCCATAACAACTGAGGTCGGTGATTTCTTGTGCTCAAGCGAGCACAGCTATGCACCCGACTGGACCATTAAGCTTTTAGTCTATCGGACAAAAGTGATTTCGGGTATTTTCAAGCTTAACGATCATGACGAGATACGGTGGGTAAAACCAACAGACCTTTGCAATTACTTGCACGAGCAAGTAAGTCGACCTATCTTAGAAAAACTTGCCAGGGAGAATAGCTGATA
>CAYMTB010000180.1:0-7507 GCA_964393225.1 uncultured Syntrophorhabdaceae bacterium | reverse complement strand
CAGTCAACTATATTTAATTCCTCCTTCAACAAAATATGTTTTACGGCTTAGCATAACAAAAATGATACGAATAAGTTTATGGGCCGTAGCGAGGACTGCTTTTTTGTACGGCAGCCCTTCTTTCCTCCTTTTATAGAAGTAAGTCCTGAAGATATTATTGCTGATGATTACCCTCGTCGCCATGAGCCAGATCACTCTTCTTAGATGTCGGTTCCCTCGCTTGCTTATCCTGCTTTTTCCTTCGTATTTACCCGATTGGTAGGTCGAAGGATCAAGGCCAGAAGCTGCGATCAACTTCTTATCGTTCTCATACATTTCAACGTCGCCCCCCATCTCGATTAAAAAGTTCATCGCCGTTTTCTCCCCGACTCCCTTCATGGAACAGAGAATCTCCATGTCCTGTTTCATCTTTTCGTTCAAAAGGCCCATAATCAGTTTTGTTGTCTCCTTCATCTGATCCTGCATATAGAGAAGCAATGAAGCTTCCTGTTTTAAGATTAGCTCTTTTGCCCGGCTCACCGCACCGACGGATATTTCCGCCGTGGCTATAAGCTTTTTGACAGAAGCATGGGATTTTCTGCCCCTGGATCCGGTTATAAATATATCTGCTATACGGGATCTATCGGCCTCCCGCATGGCATGGGCAGAAGGATACTCGACTAAAAGACGAAGTGATGATTGGGTGAAGACCCCGGTGATACGTTCGAGCTCCGGGAACGTGACAGATAGGATCCTCTTCATGTCAGTTTTTAGTGACGTTACGTGATCGACGAGCCTTTCCCTTCTTCTGGCAAGATCTTTGAGTTCTGCCATGAGGTAGTCAATGGCCTGCACAGTGAAGGACCCTTTCTCGTGCATTAAGAATCTGGCAATAGTATGGGCATCCTTTTTATCGGTCTTTGTCTTCCTCAGGGAACGTTTCGCGAAGTTAGAGATGAGAAGGGGGTTGATAATGACCACATTGTATCCCTGCGCGGTAAGGTAAGAAAAAAGAGCAATGTGGTAGGATGCGGTGGATTCCATGCCCAGGAGGAACGATGTCTTGTCCATGGGCAAACGAACGATGAACTTTTCAAACCCTCCCCTGTCCATGGAGCACATGAAGGAGAATATCTTCTCTCCCTGTTCGTCTATGCAGCAAGCATCAAACTTTTCTTTCGATACATCGATTCCAACAAAACAGTTCATAACGAACACCTCCCGTGGTATTATAAGAAAAACAGGGATGCCTCCGGCCAATCCTCCATAGTGACAAGGGCTCATTATGGCCCAATCAACTTATCATGGCTCCAAGAGACAGGGGACAGACTGAAAATAAGGGTTCGGACGACCCAGGAAGCAGCAAGTCCCCCTGCCTTTCTTGGGGCAATCTTACCTGCTTATATGATAGTTATACAGGAATTAATGGTAGGAGGAAGTTGTCCGTATTCTGCAGGATCAGAAAAAAAGCTTTTGTAACAATTTTCGTGATACAACATTTCAATTCATATCTGATCATATTAAAAAGATTTATTTTGCTTGAATTCATACTAAAATTAAAAGACAATTAATCTATGGGGCAACGTGTTATCGAACCATGAATGAAGAAACCATCAACTCATTGAAAAATATATTAGTATTATATTCAACTATCTTCTCATGGACGACCATGTTACTCGGTGACAATTTGTTCAATGAGTAGACACATATAATTTAATGGGCAACACCGTAATGGATACAAAAAGGGGGTTCTAATTATGGACTGGTTTCATTTTTCAGATTTTCACATTGGAAGACCCAGAGGCCCACAGGCAACGGCTATGGCATCCCTGATTGACGCAGTTCAACTATCCTGCCAGGATGTGCCCGGAAATGTTGATGCCGTTTTCATAACAGGAGACATTGCCTATTCCGGCAGGCCTGATGAGTACAAAGCATTCTGCGATGATTTTCTCTTGCCTTTAAAACAAATAAGCAAATTCACTGATGCTACTGTATTTGCGGTACCTGGCAACCATGATGTTGACTGTGATGCCTCAATTCCTATCGGTTGGGAAAGCATCGGTCAACGGAATCAACAGATATTCTTCGGTGAGAATGATGATGGAGTCCGATTTAGAGGCCCCCGTGCGGTTGTTTTTAGCGCGTACTGGGATTTTGTCCAAAATAATGGGATCATTAGCCCCAATCCAACCACAGAAGTGACTCTCCTCAAGTCTGAAGTGTCATACCCGTTCGACATACTTGCGACTAATACTGCGTTCTTTTCGGATCAAGAAAGGGAGTCAAGCGGGGAAACGACCCCATCTCCGATTGACTCCCTTCGTCAAATACTGGCAAAGAAGACCGTGCAAAGACCGACCGTAATCCTTGCACACCATCCTTTATCGTGTATTCTTAAGCCCCAACAGGCTGCTCTATTTACGCTTTTGAGGGAGAAGAAAGCTATCCTCCTCCATGGCCATGAACATGAACCTCGTGTTACCTTTAATCGCGATGGAACTGTTCGGACACTTGGTTTCGGAGCATCATATCTAGCCAGCCAACAGGATCAGACTGTAGCTCCGTATTTCAATACGTTTACACACTGCCACCTTGATACCGAGCTATATATTCGATCATTCTCTTGGCAATCGCATCCGGGAAAATGGATGGACACCACAGCGCTTCAGCTACCTGATTGCATGCCCGATAATGGTCTCAGCACAGGACCAGGTCGAGTGTCTTTTCCGTCTCTCTCCGATTCTTTCGGTGACAAACAGTCAACCGTCCTGCTTAGGACGGTGCAACGTGTGGCACCTAAGCCAACACGGCTCTTTCCGATCGATGTACCTGGTGACGCAATCTACAAACGACTCTTGGTTGTCAGTGCTAATTTGCGCTCGATCTACCAGAAAGGGGAGCCACAAATCCGAACAGTCAATCATGATGATGGGAAGGTGAGATTTGAGTTTGAGTTAGATAACGGACAGCGTAGTCTCTTACTTTTCATCTGGGCTGTAAACCATGTTCTCTCCTCAAAAGAAGTCGAGGCAGTCAACACAGAGCTTGATACTGAGGGCTTTTCTAGCGCTACAGTGTTTTCAATTGGCAAGATCTCGACCGATGCCCAGACTATGTACTTGCGGCTTCGGGAGCGCAAGCCCATAGAAGTCCTTGTTAACGAGGGAATTACGGCGGAGACGGATCGCATCCTCACCGACCAACAGCGGATGATTTTGTCAAGCCTCGATGCAGCCAAGCACTCTGTCTGCTTGCTGCTGGGACAGGAGGATATATACTTGCTCGTCATTGATGAAAGTGAGGGACAAAGGCAGTTTTACATTGTGCCGGGCGCAGGAGATTGTCTTACCCCAACAGATCCCATAGTGGCCCGTCTGCGAAGAAGCGATCCAGAATTTGCTGTCATCGCATATGCTGGTGAGACTCCCGTGGGCTCTCAGCCTAAGGAGAGTAAGTTTGAAGAAGATCAGTATCTTTCCCATTGCCATCGGGAGTACAACGTCGTGAAGTACGCGGCTCTCGCTAACGTTGGCATACGCTTTTCCGATTTGCCGTTAGAAGAACTTTACGTAAGCGCAACTGCTAGTGAAGTTTCCGACAGCACGGCAATGCGATCCGAGCAGTTTGTAGGGGATCACCTTGCTGGTTATCCTGTCTCTCAAGAGCTCAGAGAACATATCCAGCAGCAGCTACTGGCTTCGGTCAGACACGGAGAACGGCAGGAGACCTCTCGGGCACGTGACTTTTGCCAAATGTATGGTGCAGTGCTAATAACTGGTGATCCTGGATCGGGAAAAACCTGCTTCGTCAAGAATGAAATCCTTGCCTATTGCAAAAGGGCTCTCGTCAATCAGGCCCCCCGGAAGGAAGCTGCCATCGACTGGCACTCAAATCACATCCCTGTCATGGTCTCACTCTCAGAGGTCGTAGCTGAAAAGGATCTGGAGGAAAATGGAGTACTTGTCATTGCTTCGCGTCTGCTTGAACGTCGAGGCTTATTTTTTCCTGCAGGTGACATAGGCCGTCTTGCTTTGCAAGGTCGCATCGCATTCTTCTTTGATGGTTTGGATGAGGTCGTATCAATCGAAAAAAGAGCGCAAGTCGTTAAACACATCAATGACCTTGTGCTAGAGCATCTACCGACAGGGAACAGGGTCGTGGTCACATCGAGACCTGCCGCTTTGCAGGTGGTTAATTTGTTGCCAACGCTTCACAAGTTGGAACTCCAGGGCCTGACTGAGGTGGAAATTCGAATGTTGGCGGGACGTCTCTTGCCTTTGAAGCTCTCAGCAACGCCAACCGACGTTCTTGTAAGCGAAGAGAACCTTGACGAGAACGACAATATTATCATTTCTCAATTGATAACTGACTGTCAAAAGAACCCTGGCGTTTCACGAATGGCACAGAACCCGCTTTTGCTGACACTGTTGATAATGATTTATGCCAACTCAGGAGCTCCCTCAGCCAAGCGCCACCGGATTTACGAGGAAGCCATTAAGACTCTAGCATCGGTTCGAGGACGGGAGGCTGGACACCAGCCTATTTCCGTTCAGGATCTGCGTGAGAGACTGGGGGCTGTAGCGCTTTCAGTATACAAAAAGGAATCTGGCCTTCTTCCTTTTCGCTCTGAAGTTAGTGATGTTGTACGAGGAGTGATGGAGCGACAACGCGGAGAAAAGGTTAGTGCTGCTGAAGCAAACTCCTTCATCCAAAGGGTTGCGGAATCAACAGGCTTGATAGCATTGGAGGCAAGGCAGGGCGAGGAGGATGGTCGCGCAATCGTGACGTTTATGCACCACAGTTTTCTTGAATACTTTGCGGCCATCGGCTTGAGCCGTGAATTAGAACACACAGACATAGGCAATCTCGTTCGGGAACCGCGCTGGCGAGAAATCCTTACCCTACTGGCTGGCATTATTGGAGAAAGCGAAGACGTTTCTCCAATAATCAGGCGATTCCTGATATCGGAATCTTCAGAATATGATTTTGATGCAAAACTGTTACTGTTTACGATCGATTGTGCTTTGGAGTGTGAAGTCCCTTCAGAAGCAGCACAGCGCTTACTTTCGAATGCCATTAAACAATGTTTGAATTGTGGAGCAGGCAGACTAGATCCGTGGGTTCGGGCCGAAATCGGACAGAGACTGGGTTACGTACTCGGCGTCTGTGGTGGTTCTGAATTCGACGGCATGCTTGCTGAGCTAATACGAACGGGTGATGAAGCCGTAAGTGCGGCGGCTATAGATTTGTTAGGCTATGCCTACACAAATGGCTACGAATCAACTGAAGTGATGTCGGCATTTGAGCAGGCGTGTTCTCGAATTGATGACGCTATTCTCAGCTCTGTCTGCACAGCTGCTAGCAGGGCTCGGGTACTTCGCACCAACGCTGCTATGCAGGTCATTGCCGGATGTCTCCATAAGTCACGGCGAAATCAACGGGCAGCTTATGAGGCGCTCGCAAGCGTCCCTAATCTCGCCTCTAAGCACTGGGGTGAGATCATAAACGGTATTGATGACAACGATCCGCGGACCAGCAGGTTAGCGAGTATTGCCGCAATGAATGCGGGGCTGAATGTTGATGTCATTAGCCTTAATGCTGCTAGAAAAGACATTCTCCTTCGTGCACTAAACAATGTTGCCATACTAAGCAGCAGCGATGAATATCCTCACCTTCAGATGAAGAAAGATACGATAAGCCGACTGCTCACGTCTGCACACGTTCGAGACAGAATACTTGGCATTCGCCTTCTTCCCTTGGCCGAAGGCGAGGAAAGATATGTCTATAAAATGCTAATTGACCTTGTCAGAGGTGATACTCCTAGGGAGGAGTTAGTAGCTGCTCTAATCGCTTTGCGTTGGAGTGGGAGCGTACTTACCTTGATTAAACTTGATGATATTAGAATCGTGGCTGAATGGTTAAAGGAAGGCACCTCCGATGTGCGCGTTGTGGCCGCCCAGCTACTGGGGTGCTTCGGTAAGGATAGGATGACTATCGATGCTCTCATGTCACAGGACTTTGGCGGCCTGGATATTGAAGATTATTGCGAACGTATCTTAGCCTTGTCCCGGGCAAAGGTGGAAGTTGATCGAGTAAGAGAGTTGTTTTTTAAGGAACTAAACATTTATCTTGATGATAAAAAGAAGATGAATCCAGATAACCTGAAACGCACTAAGACATTACTTGATGCAGCAAGGAGACTAGGAGAGAATGCTCCATCGGCACTGGTAAATAGAATTAGCGGACTTGTCGATGACTATAGGGTAGATGATGACGTAAAAAGACAAGCTCTGCTGTGCTTACCTGCGGTCGCAATGCCGTCTATGAAAACCATCAAAAACATCACAAAGCTTTTTTTAAATCCACAGGGCAAAATGGATGCGGAGCTCGTGCAGATACCGTCCATTCTGGCAAAAAAATGCAGAAGCAGCGTGGACTACGTAGTTGCAAGTGTGGGCGCACTTTCTGAACTTCGCATCACATTACTTGATCTTCATGCCAAGTATTCAAAGAGGCAAATCACCGAGCAAAACGAATACTATGTTACGGAGTTGCGGAATGGAATAAGTGACGTGACGCAAATTATTGTTGCATTTAAAGATTTCATAGGCAGCGGTCTGCCAATAGCAAAACGCGAAGGAACGAATTAAGTAAGGTCAACATGGACGCTTTTTCATACTGACCCCTGATGTCAACGGCCTGTTGCCCAAACAGCGTGTTTTATAGGGTTTCACAATGAAGATCTCCTCGTCGTCATAGCGTTGGCAGGAGATAATGGTTTTTGCTACGTTCTCTCATTCTCAGGATATACAAACCAAATGCTATTATAATAAGCTCAATTGGTTGGCAGATATCTGTTTTAACTGCGGTGAGCGATGGCAGAGTAGCACCCCCTTTGTTGGCTGCTTTGCATACCGGATCAATACCTGGATGTTTTGGATAGCCGCAATAAGGTATTCCTGAATAGCAACCTTCCATACTCCTCTCCACCGTGCTCTATCGAATCCGAACCGTGTGCTCCTTGCATAGGAACGTTCCATGAGGTGCTTGCGGGTTTTGAGGTCGCTTGCGGCCTTGTAGCTCCGGGCTATCGTGAGCATTAGGTCAAGTTCTTCCTGACGGACATGCCGTTGCACAGTTCGTGGTCCTCTGCTCTTGGTACAATCGGACCGTGCAGCGCAGACAGCGCAGTCTTTCTTTGATGCGGCGTATTCGATGTTCTGCTTGTTTTCATGGAGTGTTCTTTTCTTGAGGGTCTTCCCGGCAGGACAGGTGTACGTGTCCTGCTCCTTATCGTAGGCAAACCGGTCTTCCGGGAATATGCCCTCCCGGGAACTGGTATTTTCGTTCAGAAGTTTTACCACCGGCATGTGAGCCTTTATCCCCTTGTCATGACAGGTAATGAGGTTTTCCTTTGTCCCGTAAAGGCTGTCGGCAACAACGGCGGTTATCTTACTGCCCGTATTGGCTTCATGGCTCTCAATGAGAGAAGTCATTTTATGGCCTTCATTCACTGCACCCGGTG
>CAYMTB010000179.1:0-7621 GCA_964393225.1 uncultured Syntrophorhabdaceae bacterium | reverse complement strand
ATATTGTATATGGTATTATCGTAATAAAATATTATTTGTCGAGGTTTTTGTACTGGCAGTAGAGGATATATCCTCCCCAGACAAAAGATACGAGCATCAAAAACACGCCAAAGAAATGTGATGTATTGGCCAGAAAATGGTCTAATTTTAAGAGCCCCAGCCTTCCCAGAATATTATTCCAATCGTGAAATCCTGGCACATCCTGACCGGTCACACCCCCGAGCAGTATAAGCTCCTGTCTTCGTGCATCATTTATGTATGGTGCCGCATCAATAAAATTCTGGGCTGCCCACCACAAGGCTATGGATGCACTAAATGTATCGGCCCTCTTGAGGAATGCACCAATACAGACGAGGGGGATAATTATCTGTAAAAGTGTTCCTCCAAGAACCCCCATGAAATCGCCTAATATTCCAAAAATCAGGTGGCCGGCTTCATGAAAGGGAAGGCTTATGTTGTGCATAAAGGATTCGCCTGCATAATTGCTCTCAACAGAGTGAAAGATAAATTTCAAGCCCCAGATAAGAACAACGAGAAAAACAAACACCCTCCCGCCAAAATAGAAGGGATTAACCTTTTCTTCAACGGAAAATAGAAGCCTTTTTAACGAAAACCCGTCAGGTTCAAATAAAACAACACCTTTCCGGCGAGGTGTTGCTTCTTCTTTTTGAGGCGTAACCTTTTCATGCCGTGAAAGGTATTTTATAAGGTTTTCATATGCCCAGTTAACCTCTTTGAGCCTTTCCCATTCCTCTTCGTCAGCGCTTGATTCTTCCTTTAATCTTCTGTACGCATCCTTTACTTCTTTCATCGATGCCCCGGGGGAAAGCTCAAGGATTTGATAACAGTTATTGATAAGGTCGTCCACGTGTGGTTCTCTTTTAATGATTTTATATCATCTGGCCTTTTTGTCAAACCATTTTCAGCTTTTCGTGCAGCTTGACATTGAAAAGCTGAACGTTTATGTTATTGATATCTATTCTGACGCAACAAGGAGCATATATGGTAAGGGCAAAATTGTGGTTTCGCTGTGCAGCAATGCACGATCCCGTTACTCCAAGGGTAGCTCAGTCTGCGCTTGTCGGTTGGGAAGCAAAGAAAAGAAGGGTTGACCTCACTATCGAAAGGGCATTCAATGGAGAAGAATTGGTCCGCCGCATGAAAGGGTGGGTAACGACCGACCCCGTTAAGGTCACCGAGATCGTTAAAAAATACGGAAAACTAAAGGTATTAGACGACAGAGAGCTCGTTATTGAGATTGAAAAACAGGAAGACATTGCAAGGCTCGAAAAAGATCTCCTCGATAATTTCGGGTCAGAGGTGGATATAGAAATAGTGAAAGGTATCCGCTGAACATTAAGGACTATGCAGCAAAACTAAGCAATTGAGTGATTGAGTGATAAAGTAATTAAAATCACTTAATCACATATTACTTATTTACCATGTTTTTTGCCTACTGCTTATTGCATAATTTTTAAGTTTTTATTAAGGTTGACATTTTATCTTCTTACAATTTAATATAATTATAGTTAAATGTTTGAAGATGTCATAAGAAAATATGGCCTATTATTACTCATGTCAGCGTTGCTCTTCTCGTTGATTTTTACAGAGGGCGGTGTTCTTGGGTACATTAAGGCAAAAATGGACATCAGGCGCGTGAACGCTGAAATAAATAAATTAAATCAGGAGAACGTCCTTTTGATGCGTGAACTGGATAAGCTTCAGAAGGATGACCAGTATCTTGAAGAAGTTGTAAGAAAAAAATACGGTTTTCTCAGGGAAGGCGAAAAGCTCTACAGGATTGAAAAATGAAATACGAAGGAACGATATACAGACCGCCAAGTGAGGCAGAAAGCCTTATTCTGCAGGTTACCATTGGATGTTCTCACAATAAATGCACCTTTTGCGGCTCTTTTAAGGACAAGAAGTTCAGAGTACGGAGCCTGGAAGAGGTAAAAGAAGACATAGAAGAAGCAAAGGTATATGCGCGTTACATAAAAAAGGTATTTATTGCCGATGGTGACGCACTGATCATACCGCAGAAAAGGCTTATTCCAATTGTTCAGATGATAAAAGACGCATTTCCGAAACTTGAGAGAATAGGCACTTACGGCAATACAAAATCCATTTTAAAAAAATCCGTAGAAGAACTGAAAGAACTGAAAAGATTAGGGATTGGCATTATATACCTCGGTGTGGAATCGGGTGACCAGCTTACCCTTGACAGGGTTTGCAAAGGCACCGTACTGGACAAAACCGCAGAGGCTGCAAAAAGGGTAAAAGATGCAGGCATTATCCTCTCCGTGACAGTTTTACTTGGCCTTGGCGGTGTGGAGAGAAGCAGCATCCATGCGGCAGAAACAGGAAAATTCCTAAGCAGGATTGATCCAGATTATGCCGGTGCGCTCAGCGTTATTGTGGTACCCGGTACCGTCCTTGCAAAAGAAATAAAGAATGGTATCTTTATAGTACCTGACCCGTATATGCTTCTCCGAGAACTTGCCATCATGATCGAAAACACACATGTCACACATATGTTTTTTGCCTCAAACCATGCATCAAACTATCTTCCGGTAAAGGCGTGGCTCCCCGAAGATAAAGAGAAAACATTACGTGAAATCAAGCACGTATTAGATCAAAAGGATCCATCCCTTCTCAGGCCCGAATTCATGAGGGCGCTTTAAGAGAATGAAGAATGTGGAATTAAGAGTTAAGAATGAGAAACCTGTAATTCTTAATTTTTAACTCTTTTGGGGGATGGGGAAATTTTCAGAGGAAGAACGCGAGAGTATGGATAAGACACTCAAAACTGAACCAGTCGATGTACCTATAAGGGTTCGCTATGCTGATACAGATAAAATGGGTATCGTTTACTACGGCACCTACCCCATCTATTTTGAAATCGGAAGAAGTGAGTACATGAGGGAGAAGGGCTTTTCGTACAGAAATTTCGAAGAAGAGGGCTATCACCTTGTTGTGGTAAACCTGGAAGCAAAGTACTACAGTTCTGCAACGTATGATGATCTTCTCATTGTAAGGACAAGCGTCTCTAATTTAAAATCAAGAGGGCTCACATTCCACTATGAGGTATACAAAGACGGGACCATGGTTGTTGAAGGAAAAACAAAGCATATCTGCATAAACCTCGAAAGGAAATCTTCATCTATGCCTCCGCATCTTTTAAAGATTTTGAAAGATGTTGAGTCCCCATAATATCCTCATCATACGGCTAAGTTCACTGGGTGACGTGCTTATGAGTATCCCGGCCGTTGCAGCAATCAGGAACACTTTCGGGGAAGCCCGTATTTTATGGCTTGTGGAAGGCTCTGTTGGTCAATTGCTTTCGTATCAGGGGTTCATAGACGATGTGATTGAGTTTCCCCGGCACAACATTGTCAGGGCTTTTAAAAAAAGTGATCCCATTCGTGGAATCCGGGAAATAAACACTTTCATCAAAAAACTGAGGGAAATTAACTACGACATCATTGCTGACTTCCACGGGATCATTAAAAGCGCCATATTCTCCATACTCGCCAGAGGGGACAGAAGGGTTGGATTCGGGAAAATGTATGCTAAAGAAAAAAGCCATCTTTTCTATGGCGAGACAATATCAGCAGACAACAAAAGAATCAACAAGGTGGAACGCAATATGCTGATTGCTCGTCATCTGGGCGCCAGCGGGGATATCCCGCAGGTATCGCTCGCTGTGCCGGTGCATTTCGACGTATACATTGATGATTTTTTTTCAAAGGAAGGGTTGACCGGCCCGGTTTTTGCTGTAAACCCATTTTCAAGCAACCGGGGTATTTATAAAAGATGGGACTTAAAACGGTATGAAGAGATTATAAAAAAAATATATGATGCCTTTGGGGCTCAAGTCATAATACTCTGGGGGCCAGGAGAGAAAAGAGAGGCAGAACATTTAAGAGAAATGGGAGGCAACAGGGCGATCCTCTCCTGCCCTACTAATGTGCCTCAGTTATTTTCCCTCCTCAAGAGGATCGATATGTACATTGGCGGAGATTCGGGGGTTATGCACCTCGCAGCTTTTGCCGGCTGTCCCATGGTAGCAATCTTTGGCCCCACGGATGTAAACATCAACGCCCCGTACAGCAAGAACTGCACTATAGTACGGAAGGATTTGCTGTGCAGTCCCTGTAAGAATAAGGACTGCCAGAATAGAAAATGTCTAACAGATATTACGGCGAAAGAGGTATTTGAAGCAATACAGGAAAAATTCGTTCACAGTTCACAGTCGACAGTTCACGGTATAAGCCAATAAATTATTTCGACTGTGCAGCACCGGTTTAATCTGTGAACCGTGAACAAAATAATTATTAAGGATTAACAAAACCTATGAAAGTACTCTTTATCTACCCCAACATCAACGCCCAGATCGGTTTTAATTATGGATTATCGTACATTTCAAGCCTTCTAAAGGCTCATAACATTGAGACATATTTGCTCAACGTAAATGATAAGCTCGGATACCCCCTTGATCTGAACAGGATTAAAGAGGATATATTATCAATAAAGCCTGACCTGATAGGATTCTCTGTCCTGACTAATCAGTATAGATATTCTATAGATATTGCCCGGAGCATTAAAACCTATTGTGATGCTCCCATCATTTTCGGTGGCATCCATCCTACCATGGACCCTCGGGGCACGATATCCGAACCCTCTGTGGATTATATTTGCATTGGCGAAGGAGAGGAGGCATTCCTTGAATTCATCCTTAAAGGTACAGCAAAAGGGGTAAGGAATTTTGCATACAGAGAGGGAGATCAATTTGTAATAGAGCCTCTGCGGCCTTTTACGGACATTACAAAACTCCCCTTTAAAGATTACGGGATTTTTGATTTCCAGCAAATGATCGATGCAAAAGACGGCTGGGTAGGACTCATCGCTTCAAGAGGTTGCCCTTTCCGTTGCACCTACTGTTTAAATCACAAAATTATGAAGCTTTACAAAGACCACGGACATCTGCCCAAGTATTATATACGACGTCATACGGTCGATGAAACGATAGCTGAGATTAATTATCTGCTCACACATTATAAACGCATAAACATGTTCATATTCGACGACGACATATTCACCTTTGATAAGGAATGGCTTCATGAGTTTTCTGAAAAATATAAATCAGTTACCGATACAGGTTTTGTCTGCAACGCCCATGCAAGGGTATTCGATGACGATGTTGCGCGCACGCTCAAAGAGGCAGGCTGCAGGATTGTAAAATTCGGCCTCGAAAGCGGGAGCGACAGGATACGAAGAGGGGTATTAAACCGTTACATGACAAACAAGGATATTGAACGGGCATTTGCTGTCGCTCATAAACACGGGCTACATACCTCTGCATTTGTCATGATGGGGCTCCCTCTCGAAGAAACGGGAGATATTATCGAGACGGTGGACCTCATTGCAAAGGTTCAGCCCGGAAGAGTCCGCTGGTCACTTTTCTTCCCTTTTATCGGTACAAAGGCTTACGATATAGCCAGAGAAGCCGGTTTAATAGATTTTGAAAAAATGCGTATACTCGATAATTTTACTGATGAAACCTGCATGATGCTTGGCGATGATATCAACCTGCTTGTTGATAAACTAAAATCTATGTTCTGCCTGTTCATAAACGGCTATGCCAATATAGATGGGCAGGGCAGATATAAAGAGCTTCTGAGAATCGTTGAAGCCGCTGAAAAAGGTACCTGGCTGAAAAATAAAATACTTTTCATGGAACAGGCGAACATGTTAGATAAAGAAATGGAGGAAAAGGGGAAACTTCACTATACAGTGAAGTACAACCCCTTCATGGGTGTAAGGAGTGACTGGAAAGACAATAGTATATCTGCCTAACTGGCTGGGTGATATGGTCATGGCCATACCCTTTTTAAGCTCTCTGAGGGCATCCATATACGGAGAGTTGTGGGGGATTGGCAAGAGTAACGCTATTCATATATATAATGGTCACAATTTCTTCGACAGGTTCGTTCCCCTTGAAAGCAAAAATCTGATTACGTTCCTCGATACCATAACATTTTTAAAACGATTCAAATTTAAAAGGGGTGTTTTATTGCCTCACTCATTCCGCTCTGCACTTCTGTTTTATTTAGCCGGTATCAGCGAACGGGCCGGATATGCCAGGAACAAAAGGGATTTTATGCTCACGCACCGTGTTGCCGAAGACCCGGCGCCTGAGCCTACCATGGAACACTATTTGAAGATTATCGATACTATAGGGGGCAGACGGGCATTAATGGATGCCCCGTCTCTTATTGTTACGGAAGACGAGGAACAGAAGTTTAATGAAAAGTATATCGATATCAACAAGTCTTATACGGCCTTTGTCGTTGGTGCACAGTACGGCTCCTCAAAGTGCTGGCCTCCCGGGCATTTTTCAGAGCTTGCCGATATGATTATTAAAAGATACGGTATGAAGGTATATATACTGCCAGGAAAGGGCGAGGAGGAACTTGCCGCTGAAGTGTATGCAGGTTCAACACAAAAAGAGGGCATTGAAATAAAAAACATGGGCATCCGGGACCTGAAGGTCTGTCTTTCACACGCCTCTGCCGTTGTAACAAATGACACCGGTCCACGTCATGTTTCCGCGGCACTTTCCGTCCCTACGGTTGCGCTCCTGGGCCCCATGGACGAAAAATACACCTTTTATCCGAGCACATGTACATATACAATCAGTGCGGATGTACCATGCAGACCCTGTAATAAGAAGAAGTGTGACAGGGATCACGAGTGCTTGAAGGGAATAAGACCGGAAACAGTATTCACAAAACTGGAGGAGATACTTGGATAGTAAAAAGAAGGCGGAAGGCGGAAGGCGGAAGGCGGAAGTAAATAAGAAGAGGTCAGGCAAACATCCCTCGAACCCTCGAACCCTTGACCCCTTGACCCCTGTAGTTAATGTTATTGACAAATTTAAGGAAAAAAAGATTTGTGTCATCGGTGATATAATCGCCGATGTCTATATCTTTGGTAAACCATACAGGCTTTCACGGGAAGCACCGGTTGTGGTGGTAAAATATGAAGGACAGATCGTATTCCCCGGAAGTGCGGGCAATACGATTAACAACCTCCTGGCGCTGGGCGCGCAGGTATCCCCGCTCGGCTTTATCGGGAATGATTCCCCGGGCAATAAGCTTTTTGAGTATTTTTTACAGCATAAAACCATCGATCAGACCGGCCTCGTGCGGTACAAGGGAAATACCACAACTAAGACAAGGATATTAGCGGGGGACACGCACACATCAAAACAGCAGGTCATCCGGATTGACAGAGAAAGTGACACACCTGTTCCGCAGAGCGCAAAAAAGTCCTTGCTGAAGAGATTAGAAGAATTGGCCCCTGAAATGGACGCCTTTATTGTTTCGGATTACGGCCATGGGACGGTGGACGGTAAAGTCATTCACCTTATGAGAGGACTGGCAAAGGAGAAAATAGTCACGGGGGATTCCCGGTACAATTTGAAGGATTTCAAAGGATTTACCATAATTACCCCCAATGAATCAGAGGCATACACGCTGGCAGCCCTGAGCGAATCCCATTCAATTGAGGATGTCGGCAAAAGGATAATGGAATTCATGGATCTGACAGCCCTCCT
>CAYMTB010000178.1:0-7664 GCA_964393225.1 uncultured Syntrophorhabdaceae bacterium | reverse complement strand
TAGGGTGGCTTGTTTTTCGTTTCGGAAAGAGTTATTCCATACTATGTGAGCACAGAATAGCGTTTTCAGAGGCATTTTGAGGCAAAACGAAGGTATCACAACAGTATAATGGTTGCTGATATCGTTTCTTGAAAATGTCACCAAATTTAGTACAAAGCAGAGTTTTACCCAAAATAGCCAAACAGTCTAAATTTCCTTTTTTATATGGGTGTCAATATGCTCTACAGGCCGGGAATAACATATAATAGAAGTGATAAAAACGAATCGATTGCAAGAGGCCATAAACAGTGTAAAATGCGACTTTGACCCGAAAAAATCCGCCCTGGTGGAGGGCAAAGACCAGAACGGCTATATTCGCAGCACCACGTTTACAATTTTATTATGAAATCTGTTTTATTAGCAATAGGAATGGTTCTGCTGTTATTTGCAGGTGCGGCAAGCGCAGAACAATACGTACAAGTTGATAGTAGTGGACAAGCTATCGATCAGATATACCACCCACCTGATATCGGTAAAATCTATTTATTAGTATATATCACCATCTCTAACCACGGCTACGATAATGTTTACACGAACCCTATTTGCTTCCAAGTCGAGGTAAATAAGGTAAAATACGGTTATGATGGCGCATCTCATATGCTGAGTTATATAGGTAAGCCAATGTTAGATACCGTCGATTTAGGAGATGGTGGGCAGATCTCTGGGTACTTGGTATTCCAAATTCCGGTAGATACAACAAGATACGAGCTAATATACAATCCCATATATCCATCCGAGAACGAGAAGGTTAGATACAATTACACTTGAGGGGAATGATCATCAACCTATCTTTTTCATGCCTTTAGCTCCATCCGGTCTTCTCGATGACCACAACAGGCTTATTTTTGCTGCATCCATCTAATGCGCCAGGGTGGAGCAATGCAAAGAATTCATGCGCCTTTTGATGAGCCAACGTTGGAGCAAATCGACCGGGAAGTTAAGAAAAGCGGAGTTAGTAGGGCTCAATGGCTCAGCTCTGCTATAGGCTCATATTTGCGCCTTCTTGAGCTTACTAAAGGCGCAGATCCTAGCGAAATGATCCTTGAGCAGGCGCAACTTAGGACCACAAACGAGAGCATGTGGAAAGAGAACCAACAGCTCAAAAGATCCGAAGAAAAAGCACGCGAAGGAGTGGCGCAAGCAGAGCGCACTATTCGCGAAAATGAGGATCAGATAGCAGCGACCAATATAGAGCTAGAAAAGGCACGCTCTGACATGATCCTCATGGAGCACGACAAGGCGCATTATCAGGATACAATCAACCAGAAGGATCAACAGATAGCCTTCTTGCAGGCGCACATAGCTCAGCTCACCCAAAGCATAAGCCAATTGGCCCTCCCACCTTCCCAGGATGAGGCGAGAGCCAAACATTGGTGGGCTTTCTGGCGCTAGGACCGATGATTATGTGTCCATGCTCACGGATGCCAGGACGGGGCTATTAGGCCCTCTCTCGATGATGTGGGCAGTAGATCGCGGTTCTACATTTTCTTATGTAACTTGATACCATTCCCCATAAGAACCCGTTACATAAGAAAGCCCTGGTAACCCTTATACCAGTTGTCGATTTGGCTTTGGAATATTAATACATTAATACCAAACAAGCGACTATCAGAATGTTTAAATTGGTTTAATACATAGTTATTTAAACTATGAACTCCTATATAGAAAGTGAGACCATAGACATTTATTCTTTGGCCTGATCAAACCGCTTGTTTTTACGTGGTAGGTGTTTTTTGAATGGTTAAATTTTATCGAAAACTATGGCGATCTTGCACGGGATATCATGGCATTTCTTTGCCCGGCGAGGTCGTTGCACACCTAAATTTAGAATTTGGTGGAATGTGTTCATTGGAATTAAGAGATGGCGAGGTCGTCATCAGGCCGGTTAAGGAGTGTGCATGAATTGGCAGAAAGAGATGAGAATGGAAAATTTACAAAAATGTCAACAGATGAAAAAATGAATGCGTGGATGTTAGGACAGGTCCGAAATTCGCCGGGCAGAAGACGGATGAGACTCTTATTCGATAACGAGGCAAGAGCCAAAGCACAACAGGAGGCCTAGATGGCAATCGATGAAATCGGCGAGTTGCACGAGAAAATTATTCTATTAGATGAATATTCAAAGAGCCTGAGACGCGAGAGCAACGAAATCGTGGCTTTCATTCCCGATGAAAACGGACAGCCTAAACAAGTTGTGACCGATGCAACCCGATTTTCTGAGATCGGCAAGGAGCTGCAATCCACAGCCTCGGAGAGGACCGCGACAATGGCTAAACTGGCCGAGGTGAAGGAGCTGCTCGGCACCAATGTGGACGGATCCCTTGCCGCGCTCAGTGGTCAAGGATACATCGATCAAGCCACCCGCCACCGATTCAGGTTCGCTAACGAATTGCACCCACTGATGGCGAATTATCGGCGTGCTCTGACCTTGGCTGAAGTCCAAGAGTTGCCTGAGTACCAACGACTAGAATCGGAAACGCTACCAGAGATCAAGCGATTGGAAACCCTGGCGAAACAGGATCAAGCTCTAGCAGCTCAGGTGAGAGCGATTTTGAACAGTTAGGCCCTAAGAACCAAAGACCAATAAACTGATATACGCACCAGACGACCGATTAGTTTATATCTTAAGATGTTCTATGATAGTAACATGATCAAAACGATCACCATCAAACAGATGGTTTGCACTTGTGACAGATGTGGACATATATGGCGGCCACGCATAACGGAAACGCCAAAAAGATGCCCCAATTGCAAAACATCTACATGGAATCAACCAATTGCAGTAAAAGCAACTGGATAGAAGAAGATGATAGCAGCGGCGTTGCCTAGACGCCGCCACAAGCGAGAAACCTGGTGAGGTAATTCTCATGATAACAGATACAGTACATACAGATAAGGTTTTCGGGAAGCTTAGCCCTTGCGTTGACCGACTTGGACTAATTCACACGATTGATGATGTAATTTCAGTCAGGATCGTCGAACTGCCCACCAGGTGGCCGTGAGCATGAATCACGCCGGCATACCAGCCGAACCAAAGGCCATGCCCTCGTGGTGTGTGTGGAAGAAAATAGATGGCCGAAAAATCCCCTACCAATTCGATGGCATAAACAAAGCCAAGTCAAACGATTCTTCCACATGGACAACGTTCACGCGGGCCTATGAAGCCTTCACTGAAACCGATGGCGCATTTGACGGTATTTGCTGGATGATGCCTACAAAGCCCAATGATATCGTTTTCATCGATATTGACAACTGCATTAAAGGCGGCGTTGTCGAGTCCTATGCTCAGGAGATCATAACGCGATTCAACAGCTATACGGAAAGATCGCAAAGCGGCAATGGTATCCATATCCTGATCAAGGCAAAGAAGCCCATACCAAAATGCCGAAAGAAAGGCAGCCCCTATGAGATCTATGACAGCGTGAGAGCGTGCTTTCTTACGGGTGACGTAGTTGATGCCCACACAACGATAGAGAAGCGCCAGGAGCCGCTAGACAGGCTCTTTGCAGAGATCTTCCCGGCAGAGCTGGAGCGTGCCAGGAATCCCCAGGCCCCAAAGACACCACCCACCCATGCCACCCTATCAGATGAAGCCCTGATCCTAAAGGCAACCCTGTCGAAAGGCGGTGACAAGTTCAAAGCCCTGTGGGAGGGAGTCACCCTTGGATACTATGGTGACGACAGCGCCGCCGATCAAGCTCTTATGAATAAGCTGGCATTTTGGACCGGCAAAGATGCGGCCCGGATGGAGCGGCTATTTTCTCAGTCGGGCCTAGGAAAGCGCGATAAATGGCGAGATCGGTCGGATTATAGAGAGCGAACCATCAGAAAGGCCATAGATGACACCACCGAGGTTTATGAGCCCCGCCAGGAGAGCAACGATGAAGCACCAATAGAAGATGAGCTGACCCTCAACGATGTAGTTGACATAAAACCACCAAAAAACGATAATGGCGAAGAATACGTAACCTTCAACCACAGCAAAGCCACCGACGCGATTCTTAAAAAATTGCCCGTTGCCCTTAGCGAAGACGACCAACTATACTATTGGCATAGCACGACATGGCAACCAAATGCAGAAAGCGTTATTTTCAACAAGGTACGAACGTTAGCAGAGAACCGCTTTAACAAAAGAGAGCATACAGAAATAATCACAGCACTAAAGCATGCACTGGTCTTTAACCGTGTGAAATTCGATCCTGATCCTTGCCTGCTTGGTGTCAAGAACGGTGTGGTTGATCTGAGAACCGGCACGATCAGGGATTACAGACCGGAAGACCTCATCACCGATCAACTGGAGGTGATGCACGACACCGCCGCCACCTGCCCAGGATTCATTAAATTCCTTGAAGAAGTATGTCCCAGCCCGATAGACCGCTTGATGCTAATTGACTGGTTTGCAATACACGCTATTAGGTCGATGTTTCCCTATGTGATGTTCCTAAATGGGCTTGGACGGAACGGTAAAGGCATCTATGAACGTGTTTTGAAGAGGTTCTTTGGTGAGAATGCCTTTAGTAGCATGGCACTTGAAGAGCTGACCGTCAAAAACAACCGATTCGCAGGTGCTGACCTCGCGGGGAAGCGCGGGCAGATAGTCGCAGAGGCCGGGGAATCTCATGCAAAAGGAAAACGAACAATCCCAACAGCCTTTCTTAAGAACGCAACAGGTGACGGCATCATTGACAGCGACCAGAAAAACAAGGGCAGAATTAAATTCAAGCCCTTTTATAAGGCAACGATAGACGCAAATGATATGCCGAGGATTGAAGACTCCTCAAAAGGCTGGATAGAAAGGTTCTGCAAGGCAGATATGCCTCACAGCTTCGTAGACAGCCCGACAACTGGCACCCATGAACGCAAGAAAGACCCGGATTTATTCGAGAAGCTGACAACCCCGGAAGAGCTTTCAGGCATCTTGAATCTGATTCTCACCCGCACCCCGGATCTCATCAAGACCAAGATCATAACCAAGCGACCGGGAAAGGAAATGTTTGCGGAATATCAAAAGCAATCAAACAGCGTAAGCACGTTCTTAGAAACGTTCTGCAAATTCGATCCATTGAAGAATATAGAACCACCAATTTACTTGGATACGATCTTTGGGAAATATCAAGAGTGGTGTGATATACACGTTGCTGATAAGGTCGACGATAAGCGATTTGGTGCCGCTGTCAAAAACTTTTGTAACGGTATAAATGCAAAACGTGTGTGGGACAATGACAAGCGACGTAAGATTTATAATGGTTTGTCATTTGAAGATAATCGCTATCAGTCCCATTTGGACCATCAATGGACCATTAATGGACCATTAGAATCAGTAACAGTCCCATTAGGACCATTAAAAGAGAAAAATATATGGCGTACTATCAAAGAGAGGTTTGGATATACATCTCTCTCCAGTACAAAAAGAAAAACCATCGATTTTTCGGTTAATGGGACTGGTAGCGATCACGAAAACAGTGATGGGACTGATAGCGATGTCAATGGTCCAAAAATGGCCATCAATGGGACTGATAACGATTCTCCGACCGACCGAGAGAAAGTAAGCAAGCCAGATGTGGATATTAGTAAGGCGAAAATCGAACCTCCACATGGAATAGGGCCGAATCCTCGCAAAGATGCACCGACACCACCCACCAAGAAGAAGCCTATAGTATGCGCCAAATGCGGGGCAGATCTGACCGGCAAAGGCCAGGTAGAGAAGAGCGGCAAGGTCTATTGTGCAAGAAACGGATGCGGTTATCCTGCCAGGGAGAAGGCATGAGGCCCCAGGATCACGGTGAACAAGTGGTCAATCAGCATGATCAGCGAGGAATCAAGGCCCGTTAGCCGCTCTCCGAAAATTTCAAAGCTATTTTGGAAGTGACCCCTAGGGGTCACACAAAACAAACATCAGTAAAGCACCAGGAGGTCTATTTTATGGCAAAACCGACATTTATCAAACTTAAAGAGCCCGGTGACATTATTTTGTATGTCCAAAGGCTCGTTAACAGACTCAGGCGGCAGGATTTAGAGATTGATCCAGTTTATATTGGTAAAATTGTATATTTAATGAATACATGGTTATCAGCTTATAAAATTCAAATGGAAGCCATTGAGTTGAAGGAATTGAAAACCCAAATCGATGAAATCAAATCGAGATTGGAGGCTATAAAATGACATTAGCAGGCTTGAAAACTACAATGAAAGAGATTGCAGAGCTGAAGGGAATGCTACCAAAACAGCCCACCGCCCAGGACGATGCACAAGCCGCGTTCATGGCCCGGTTTACGTCTCGGGAGATCATCAGGATCAGCGAGATCCTGACAAGGGCAGACAGGGACATAAATCCCACCGTGGAAGAGGTCGCGTTTCTGACGGCAATGGTGGACCGGCCCACAATGCCGTTGCCGCCGATCACACCGGGGGAGCCGGTATGTGATCACTGTGGACGACAACCCGCGAGCGAACGCGACCTTGGCTTCATGTGCGATGCCTGTTGGCGCGAGATGGGCGGCTATGCTGACCTTAGCAAGCTTCCACGTGATGGATATGGCAATTTTCTCGCTTGATGTAGCTGTAACCCGAAGGATGGCGCTGCTGGAGATTATCGCCCAAGCCGCCGATGAGATCGCGGCGATAGATCGCCGCCTACAGGCCGAAGAGCACGCATTGTGATGCGTGTTACCCGGTTTTTCCGAACTTCCGGTATGAAAAGTAGCGATCATATTTTTTCAATTTGTAGATTTAAAAGGAGTTGATTTAAGTGACTTGGAATTTAACAACCATATCGGCTTTCTACGAGAGCCAGAGGCATAACCCGTTTGAATTCAACAGGCTTTGCACCGCCGATCCCATCGGCAAAATGTGGACTGCATACCAGAAGGCAATAGCTGACTTCAATGCAGCAAGGCATGAACACCAGGGCCTTGGTGTAGGTGCGATTTCCTCCGATGCACCCAGGAGCGCGGTGCTGGAGGCCACAATGACGGCAGCGCTTGCTACCAGGGACACAATGATAGCCGGCATCCAGGCCGCATGTGTGGCCCTAGGGAGCGCTGAAGAGCCAACGGTGCGATACCTCCAGGTGCGCAGGGAGACGGATATGATCTCCACCTTGGAAGGCATAGTCTCTGGATGTGGCGTTTGAATGGTTGGGCCGCGCCCCAACCTCCATTTTTCTTATGTAACTTGATGCCATTCCCATAAGAACCCGTTACATAAGAAATCTCGGCCCGTAGCCGGTTTTGCCTTTTGCGCCAAAGTACGAAGTTAACAATTGTTATCTTCTAGTAACTTTTATAATTTCAATTCGATGGTGATCTTCCTATGCCAAATACGTAGATTACATGCTAAAAATACAAATATCAAAATGCAACAGTTGGACAATTCCTGAAAATCGTTTTCGGGTGATTTCTGGTACAAATAAATCGTTATCTGTGGACACTGTGATTTTACCTCCGCGCAACATCGTGCATTGCGAGCCAGAAACATATTGATAATAATGTGTGGATTAAATACCAGGCCAATGCATAGCGATTTTTGCTTGCTTTTGAGGTATGCGATATTTCCCACTGATAGCGATATTTAGGGTGGCTTGTTTTTCGTTTCGGAAAGAGTTATTCCATACTATGTGAGCACAG
>CAYMTB010000177.1:6340-7697 GCA_964393225.1 uncultured Syntrophorhabdaceae bacterium | reverse complement strand
ATGGTGACTGAATCGTCAGTAATTCCTGTTATTGTACCATATAAACCGCCGGATGTAATAACTTTATCTCCCTTTTTCAGATTCTCAATAAACAGTTTCTGCTGTTTAGCCCTTTTCTGCTGTGGTCTTATAAGCAAAAAATAAAAAACCACAAACAGGAGCACGAGAGGCAGCAGACCCATCCACTGCGAGGCACCACCCTGTCCGGATGCTGCCTGGTTACCCATTGCATGCGCTATGTTCATCTTGTAATTCACCTCCCTTCCATCTCATTTTAAATGATTCATAAAAGGCATAAAAAACCCCTTCTCTGATTGTTTCTCTTATTTTTTTCAAAAATTCAGCATAAAAATAAATATTATGTATCGTGTTCAGATAGAAACTTGTTAACTCATGGGAAACAAGAAGATGCCTGAGATAAGCCCTGGAATGTGTTTTACATGTGTAGCAGCCGCACTCTGCATCTATTGGTCTTTCATCCTTTGTGTACTTTGCATTTTTAATGTTTATTCTCCCGTCCCATGTAAACAGGTTGCCGTTTCTTGCAAGCCTGGTCGGTATGACGCAGTCGAACATGTCGATTCCTCTCCGTATCCCCTCAATGATGTCCTCAGGAAAACCCAGACCCATAAGGTACCTTGGTTTTTCACGCGGCAGCAGATCTATCACTGCATCTACCATTTCCCACATGATGCCTTTCGGTTCTCCAACACTTAAGCCGCCGATGGCATAGCCTTCAAAATCCATGTTAACGAGATCGTGTGCGGATTTCAACCTCAGATCTTTATAAACACCGCCCTGGATAATCCCGAACAGCAAATTTTTCCCGTTCAGTTTTGAATCCCTGCACCGCCTCGCCCATCTCGAAGTTAATCCGACAGATTTACTCGTATACTCATATGATGACGGATAGGGAACGCATTCATCAAAAGACATACAGATATCGGCACCTATATTTTCCTGGACCTCCATGGCCTTTTCAGGGGAGAAGAAATGCTTTGAACCGTCTATGTGTGACTGGAACATTACACCGTCTTCCTTTATTTCACGTAAAACGCCAAGACTGAAGACCTGGTAGCCTCCGCTGTCAGTAAGAACAGGGCCATCCCACCCTGAGAAGCGCTGTATCCCTCCCATCTCCTTGATTAAAGTATCGCCGGGCTTCAGGTAGAGATGATACGCATTGGCGAGGATCATCTTCACGCCGATATCTTTCAATTCTTTATGGGTAATAGCCTTCACCGTCCCGTGGGTACCTACAGGCATAAAAACAGGGGTTTCAACATCTCCGCGCACTGTTTTAATGACCCCGAGTCTTGCACGCCCTTCTTCTTTCACAATTTCAATGGTTTTCATA
>CAYMTB010000177.1:0-6240 GCA_964393225.1 uncultured Syntrophorhabdaceae bacterium | reverse complement strand
GCCGAGACAAGCAGAAGAGGTGTAGACCTCGGCAGGTGGAAATTCGTTATCATGGCATCAATCATTTTAAACCTGTATCCGGGATATATGAAAAGTTCCGTGTGTCCCGCAACGGGTGTATCTCCGTTTTTCGCCCATGCTGACTCCAATGTTCTCACGACACTTGTCCCGCAGGCAACGATTCGCCTTCCTTCAACCTTCGCGTTTTCAATATACTTTTTCACATCAGGAACAATTTTATAGTATTCCCTGTGCATTACATGATCTTCAACGTTCTGACTCTTTACAAGGAAAAAGGTTCCTATGCCGATATGAAGGGTAATTTTACATACTGTGACACCCAGGGCTTCTATATCTGCAAGCAGTTTCTTTGTAAAATGAAACCCTGCTGTGGGGGCTGCAATGGAACCCAATATCTCGGCATATACTGTCTGGTATCTTTCAAAATCAAGTGCACTGTCGTTTCCTCTTTTTATGTATGGGGGGAGGGGCATTTTTCCGTGTTTCCGTATAATGTCGTATACATCGCCATCATAAAAGAAATCAATTATCCAGAAAGCCTCGCTTCTTGTTAATACAGCCTCGACTCCGCCCACAGATATTGCCAGCCGGTCTTTTCCTTTTTTTATACCATTCGCAAGACAGTACCATCTTTTATCATCAATGCTCTCCAGAAGCAATATATCAACATTGCCGCCGGTTTCCTTCCGGGCGCTCAATCGTGCAGGCAGAACCCTGCTGTCATTTAATATAAGCACATCCCCTTTGCGGAAATACCCTGTAATGTCATTAAAACGTTTGTGTTCTATCAGTTCAGTGCTTCTATCAAGGACAAGAAGACGGGATAATTCCCGGTCCCCTTCAGGGTACTGGGCAATCATCTCTTTTGGCAAATAATAGTTAAATAGTTCTGTATTCATAATCCACGCCGGAGAAATTCAGGTTAATTTTATAACAGATTGCTGCGGTATAAGCAAATCAATTTCAACAGTTAGCTGATGGCTGATAGCTCACGCTAAGATTCCTGAGCAAGTCTTATCGCCTTTATCTTCATAAGCCTGCTGGTATTTGACCGCTCCCTCTCGTCGAGCTTGCCGGTAATAAACTTGATGGTCTCCTGCATACGTGGAATCAATGTATACTCAAGGGCGTTCACCCTGCGTCTCGTTTTTTCAATCTCGCGGCCCATGATGCGAATTGCCTCTTCAATCTCGGCCATTCTTATAAGCTTCGGCATAAATTCCTTAAGTGATTTGATGGCAACATCCAACTCGGGAGAAGTATGTATGAACGAGTACATCCCGGCTGATTCACCGAAAGATACATCCATCTTCGGGATTGCCACGCTCATGAGCCGGCGTCTCGTCACGGCCAGCTGCAGGTCCTGCTTTGTGCTCTCAAGTGCTGACTCGGTAATCTGACGCGAAGAGGTAATCTCTGCAAGTACAAAGAGCTTGAGTACATATGGCAGTTCTTCGTCTACCTCTATGCGGAAGTCCTTGTATTCCCTCGCAAGGTTTATGAATTCTTTAGTGAGTCCATCAAGTTTGTCCTTCAGGAGTTTATGACCGCGCTGGGCAACAGCAAGCCTCTTGCGCAATCTTAAAAGCTCCATCCTGGTTGGGTTTATTGCAAGTCTTTCTGCCATAGGTTATTTCTTGGGATAGTATTTTTCTAAGTAGATATCCCGCACACGTTTCAACTCATTTCTGGGAATCATGGCAAGGAGGTCCCAGCCGATACTGAGGCTTTCCTCAATGGTGCGGTTTTCGTTCTCACCCTGACGGACAAACTTATCTTCAAAGGCATCGGCAAATTTAACGAAGAGGATGTCCGCATCACTCAAGGCTGATTCACCAAGAACCACCGCAAGCTCTTTTGCGTTTTTGCCGCGGGCATAAGCGGAATATAACTGATTCATAACATCGGCATGATCCTCTCTCGTCTTTCCGGCTCCGATCCCTTTATCTTTAAGACGGGACAGCGAAGGTAATACATCGACAGGCGGGTAAATACCCCGCGCATTGAGACCGCGGTTAATAATGATCTGCCCCTCGGTGATATACCCTGTGAGGTCTGGAACGGGGTGTGTCTTGTCGTCCTCAGGCATGGTAAGAACCGGGATCTGTGTAATTGAACCTGTTTTGCCTTTGATACGGCCGGCACGTTCATAAAGCGTAGCAAGATCAGTATATAGGTACCCAGGATACCCGCGTCGACCCGGCACCTCCCTCCTGGCAGCGGATATCTCACGCAGCGCCTCACAGTAATTTGTGAGGTCGGTCATAATGACAAGGACATGCATATCTTTTTCAAATGCAAGATACTCTGCGGCTGTGAGCGCCATGCGCGGTAGTGCGATGCGTTCGATGGGCGGATCGTCTGCAAGGTTAACAAAAACCACTGATCGTTCAATGGCGCCAGTCCGGCGGAAGTCAGTAACAAAAAATTCTGCCTCTTCAAAGGTTATACCTATAGCTGCAAATACAACAGCGAACTTCTCGCCGGTCTTCAGCACCGTGGCCTGCCGCGCAATCTGAGCTGCAAGGCGGGAGTGAGGAAGGCCGGAGCCGGAAAAAAGAGGAAGTTTCTGCCCACGGACAAGCGTATTCAGGAGGTCAATGGTAGATATCCCGGTCTGGATAAATTCATTCGGGTAATCGCGGGCAAAAGGGTTCATGGGGTTGCCGTTCACATTAAGATATTTTTCCGGAATAATGGACGGGCCGTCGTCAATGGGCCTGCCGAACCCGTCAAAAACCCTTCCCAGCATGTCCAGGGAGACACCCAGTTCCATCCCTTTTGCAAGAAATTTTACCTTCACATCCTGAGGAGAAAGACCGCTCGTTCCCTCGAAGACCTGGACCATCGCCTTATCCCCGTTTATCTCAAGGACGCGGCCCCTCCGGAAGCTGCCGTTCTGGAGCTTGATGTCGGCCAACTCCCCATAGGTCACCCCTTCAACGCCTTCAACAAGCATCAGGGGGCCTGCAATCTGTGTTACTGTTCGATACTCTTTCGAAATGCTTGCCATCTTTACCCTACCTCTACCACGTTATCGCGCAGATTGTATTTGTTATTTTTTGTTCGAGCACTTCGAATTGATCAAGGACATCTTCGGAGATCAGTTTCGCCCGTGCAATATCATTAAGAACATCGTTGTCTGTAAGTGACTCCAGTGTTGCGCCGTCACTGTATGAACTCTTTGCCTTGTCAAAATAGTGGAGAATCAATTTTAACAGACTGAACTGTTTATCCAGCGATGTACATGCATCCCTTTCATCAAAGGCATTCTGGTGGAGGAAGTCCTCCCGGATCATCTTGGCTGCCTGCATGAGGAGTCTGTCTTCGTGAGGAAGTGCATCAATACCGACAAGCCTGACAAGTTCCTCGAGTTCTGATTCTCTCTGAAGTATATCCATGGCCCTTTTCCTGTTTGTCGACCACTGGGCATCAAACCTGCAGTCCGAGCAATCGTCTATCATATCCTGGTAAAGAGAATAAGAGGTAAGCCAGTTAACGGCAGGGAAATGCCGGGAAAATGCAAGCTTGTCATCAAGCCCCCAGAAAACTTTCACTACGCGGAGCGTCGCCTGCACAACAGGCTCAGAGAAGTCGCCTCCGGGGGGTGACACAGCGCCGATTACCGTAATAGCCCCGGACCGGTCATCAGAACCGAGACAGACAACGCTGCCTGCGCGCTCATAGAAGTTCGCAATACGGGAGCCAAGATAGGCCGGATATCCTTCCTCGCCCGGCATCTCCTCCAGACGTCCGGAGATCTCTCTCATAGCCTCTGCCCAGCGGCTTGTTGAATCTGCCATGAGTGCAACAGAATACCCCATATCCCTGAAATACTCGGCAATTGCGATCCCGGTAAAGACACTCGCCTCCCGGGCTGCCACGGGCATATTCGATGTATTCGCAACAAGTACGGTCCGTTCCATGAGCGGCTCACCTGAAGCCGGATCTTTGAGATGAGGAAACTCCATAAGAACGTCTGTCATCTCGTTTCCCCGTTCACCGCACCCCACATAGATAACAATCTGCGCATCGGCCCATTTTGCGAGTTGGTGCTGCACAACGGTTTTCCCGCTGCCGAATGGTCCCGGAACACATGCAGTCCCTCCCTTGGCAATGGGAAATAACATATCGATAACACGCTGTCCTGTAATCATCGGTTCTGTGGGCATGACCTTGCGCTTTACGGGACGTGATTCACGGACAGGCCACCTCTGGACCATTGTAATGCCGAAGACGCCTTCCTGCCCTTCGATAACAGCCACTTCAGTATCAACGTTACCCGTTACTGCTTCAATCTTCTTAATGATTCCCGATTTTCCCCCCGGGGGCATCATAATTTTATGCACCACAAGGGCACTTTCCTGGACTGTCCCAAGGATATCGCCCTGTTCCACCCGGTCTCCAACCTTTGCTGCCGGTATGAAATTCCATTTTTTCGATCTGTCCAGAGCCGGCCTCTCAGCACCACGGACAATATATTCGCCAAAGTCCCTGGCTAATGCATCAAGGGGTCTCTGCACCCCATCATATATTGACTTGATAAGACCGGGACCCAGTTCGACGCTGAGCGGTTCACCGGTCCTGATTACAGGCTGACCCGGACCAATCCCCTCGGTCTCTTCGTAAACCTGAATAGAGTAATCATTACCCTTGATCTCAATAATCTCACCAAACAGGTTTGCCTCACCTACGCGTACCATCTCGAACATGCGTGCGCCGGTAAGCCCACGGGCAATCACCAGTGGTCCGGAAACCTTTACTACTTCACCTCTGTTTTCATTCATATCTCGTAATCCCTACCCATTTATTGTGTTTTATCTTTCCCGAGGATATCAATCCCTACGGAACGTTCCACTGATTTTCTCGTTTCCTGAAAACTTATGTGTTTACTTCCTTCATGCGTGGGAATAATAGTCAAAACAGCTTGGCACCGCTGACGGAATTCCTCAATCGCCTTAGGATTCTCACCTGCAATGCTCTCTGTAACAAGGACAAGACCTATTTCAGGGTCCGTTGACAGGTTGACCAGTTCCTGCATTAACTTTGAACTATCCTCCAGCGGGATAATCTCAAATCCTACAGCCTTAAATCCTAGTATAAGGTGCTTTTCTCCTACAGCAACCGCCTTAGACATAGCAATCCTTCAGTCTTTCTTTCAGCAGGCCCTGATCAATGCGGTTAAGTCTGCCGGTAATAACCAGTTTAAGGTTCTGCATTTCCACGTTGAGCCCGGCAAGAAAAGAGAATACCCTCTCGGGACCAGCGGTCTGTAACCTGCCGTCACGGACAATCCCTGATAAATAATTCGTTACCTTCAAATCAAAACTGGATATCCTGTCATCCGCGTAAGACTCAAGAGATTCATCAAACAAATCCCCTATTATTCCACCTATCACCGCTGCCCACGTCTCCGGGTTATTTATCCCGATGAGTTCGATCGCGACCGGTGTAAAATCTTCAAGCGGGAGAAGGTGCTGCCGATAGCGTTTCAGCGGAATTCCCTGATTTGCCGCCCTCCAGAGAACAATAATGATATACGCAAGCACTCTTTCTTTCACATATATGCTTACCATTTCCGACTCTATTCCATTCGCCAGAGAAAGAAGATGCCTTAAATATGAACCATCGAGCATAATGTCAAGAATGCCGGAATCTACCTGAAATACATCGCCTGCAGTCCATCCTGCTGATTCTCTGAGCGATTGCGGGAGTCCGGTATAATCCTCGTGCGCTATGGCTGAAAGCATTTCCTGTGTAAAAAGACTCATGGGAAAAGGAAATGTTGTAGTGCCGGTCAGCGCGCTCTTCAAGTTCAAGTAATCACTTTGGAGCAGAAAAATATCTACCGGTATCGTGGAAGGGCAGTTACCCCTTAGAGAAAGTGCCATATCGTAAAAACATCTGTCCGAAATAGCGCCAAAATCCTCCCGGACAGCCCCCGGGGCTAAATAATCCTTGAGAAATGTATCCTGAAGATATGGGACAATATCTTCAATGCGTTCCTGACTAATCATATTCATGAAAAATTCCCTTGGCAGAAAACGCGCTTCAAGAACGCTTATCCTTCCTGACACAAAACCCCATTGTGGAATATTCGGTATTTTTGAAACCATATTCTACTTAAGCCGAAAACAACTCTTTCGCCATGATCGGCAGCATCTCCTGTTTTATGTCTTTCAGCAGCAATCCTAAGGTTTGATCGACTTCATAGTTCGT
>CAYMTB010000176.1:0-7698 GCA_964393225.1 uncultured Syntrophorhabdaceae bacterium | reverse complement strand
GACCTCTATGGCCATACCGAAGCCGTCAACACCGCTCAGGTCGAACGTGTCGCCGTTACTCGGGGTCGTCGTGGTAATTTCGACAAGTATTACAGGATTGTGGCCGCTCGATTGAGCGGGTTGCGTTTCATAGCAATTGAGTACCCCATTGCAGTCGCCCAGTGTGCATGCAGGGTTGAGGCGGCACGCTCCTGAGCTATCCGCCACTTCATGCGGGATTTGATTGTCGCATATAGCCCGATTATCCCCGATGAAGGCTATGCAATCATTATTGGTTATGCAGGATGTAGTTATGCAAACCCCGCTGTAACATGATGTTGCGACGCCATTATGGGAAGGGCAGTCCGCGTTTGTTGTACACGTGGGGTAAAAGATGGTACTGCTGTCGAAGGAGCAATCGGTCCGTGCCCAGAATCTGCCGCTGGGCCAGTTACTGGGGATACACAGGGTTTGTGTGGATGATTGCCCGAGCTTCCATTTCCAACTGGAACTGGGCACTGATTGTTTCGCGCCATTTATGGCGCCAACCCAGACATCACTGCTATAATTGTTGATAAAGCTGAATGTTCTCTGACCTGCAGTGCAAGAAGTCTGGGCATACACATCGTAAGGAATGCCGAGCGATACAATGAACAATGATGCGATTAGTAGATACAGTGTTGTTTTTTTCATACAACCCTCCATTTGATCCAAAGTTTGTATCACTCGTTATATTATCTATACTTTATGCCTTATCATTACGTTAAAGTCAAACGCTACTGTCCGATTAAATAATGCCTATGGGAGATAGAGTATCACAAAAACAGCGTACTATGAATGAAAATCATTTTTCTACTTGAATCATTAATATTTCTCGGAGCTTGCTCCGGGGTGGTTGATTATATTGAGGACCTGCCGGAAGGAGTTGCTGCCACTGCGGCAGCAACTCCTGAAATCCCAGGAAAGTCAATACAGATCTTGCAAAGAACGATTTCACTTTTAAAACTTACTCTCGAGATTCGGACGGCAATCAGCCTTTGTTGCTTTCTTTGACGACCTCTCCGGACATTCTCTCTGTTGAGAGAGAGGTTTTTGTGTAAAGCTGTGTAAAGTAATATGTGGCCAGCATGAGCACATAGTAAGTGAGCACTATCCATATGAAGAAACCGATAAAAGGTATGCGGAGCACTGTTTTGTATAAGATGAACAGGACGATACCGGTTCCGGCATAGCCGCCGAGGTAGAGGATAAACACTTCCTTAATACCTTTTGTTATCTTTTCGAATTCCAGCGCCTTCCTCAAATCCGTATACTCGGCAAAGGTCGCAAATGCGAATGGCAGAAAGAAAGAAAAGATCAGAAGCGCAATATAGGCAACGTTCTTGATAATGTGACCGAAAAAGGCGGTGACGCTGTGAAGGGCTGTCAGGAAAAACCCGAAAGAGAAAAGAAAAAATGGAATTGCTTCGTAGAGGATGAATATAAAAAGGATTTTAACCCCTTCCATCCATATTTCACCCCTTCTTTCCCATGTGGGGAGCCCGATACTTCCTATAGTGAGAAGTCGCGATGATCTGGACAGATACCCCAGAGACAGGAAATTTGCAACAGGGATAAAGAAGATTATCCCGCCGGCGACCCATCTCAGGATGTATCGGGTGTTAAGGGTAAACTGGATAAAAGGTATGATGTCCATTTATTTTCCTTTCATGATAAAATCCACGAGCGGTTCCGGTGTATATCCTGTCATGCCGCCATCCATGGTGAGGGTCTCACCGTTTACGTACTGGGCGCCGTCAGAGGCAAGAAATAAGATACAGGACACAAATTCCTCAACCTTGGCCATCCTCCCGATGGGTGTCCTGTTTGAGAGATAATCAACAAATATCTCTTTTCTGATAAGACCTTCATTCATGCCGCCCTTTATGAAACCCGGAGCGATAGCACATAAAGTTACCCCGTGTTTTGACCATTCATAAGCCAGGGACCTTGTCATAAGCATCACTGCCGACTTGCTGACAGAATAGGGTAAGAAGCCTTTTTCTCCAAAGAGTGCTACCTGAGAAGCAACGCTGATGATCCGGCCTGATTTTTGCTCAATCATTTTTTTACCGAAGATCTGTGTGACGTAAAAGGTGCCCTTCAGGTTAACATCAATTACCTTGTCAAAATCAGCCTTTTTAATCTTTTCCGATGGGATAAGAGGGTTTACAATGCCGGCATTGTTAAATAGTATATCCACTTTACCCCACGCTCCTATGGTTTTTCCCAGCACATTTTCCATTTCTTCATAATTCGTAATATCGGCATGAAAGGCAAGGACAGGCTTTCCTTTGAATTCTTCCTCAAATAATAATACTGCCTCTTTGCGTATGTCGCTCACAGCCACCCGTGCACCTTCTTCAAGGAATGCCGTTGCAGTTGCCTTCCCGAGTCCTGTTGCTCCGCCTGTTATAAATATAACCTTGTCTTTAAATTTCATATGTTTCCTCCGTATATGTTTTTTATTCTGTCATCAAATAGTCCTGTGAGGGCTTCGTTATCCTCCAGCGTGATGCCTGCAACATCTCTCCATATGTCTTCCCTTTCCATGCAGAGATATATAAAGAGATCTTCATCCTGTTTTTTTAAAAGCCCGTAAAGCATACTGTATATCTTCAAACGTTCCTTTTTTATATATCGATATTTTCCATCTTCGCCCCTGATAAACTCCCCGTAAAGAAGGTTCCTTCTTCCTTCCTCCAGAAACCGGTCAAAAAGCTGCGGCGGAAACCTTAGAAGACCGAGGCTTACCCACAGAACCTTTTTGAGATCAAGTATTCTGCCTACATCTCCGATGAGATATTCATAGTCCTTCTCAAAACCCTCGTAAATAATAACGGGGTCAAGATGCAGCCCGACAAAACACCCTGCATCCTGTGCCTTTTTTGCAGTCTTAAGTCTTTTATAAAGCGGGCTTGTCCTTTTTTCTTCCTTATCGATTATCCTTTGAGGTGCAAGGGAAAACGAGATGACCGTATAGGGGTTCAGGTATGGAATGAGGTGATCAATGGATGCCCACTTGGATTTAAGCTCCAGGAGGGCCCCCTTTGTTTCACCAAAAAATTCTATAAGCGGCCGGTTAAGGCCGTATCTCCTGTCAAGGGCAAGACTATCCGAAAGTTCGCCGGTTCCAAATCTCAGGATATGTGTTTTTTCAGCCTCAATTGTTTCTTTTACCTGCGACAGGATGTATGGCATATCCCGGTTTATTTTGATATTCGGAGCATTGATATATTCTTTGAGGATGCAGTAGGAACAGGAAAGAACACACCCTTCAATAAGATCAATCGTTTTATAACCGCAGCATATATGGTTTTTTGTACCAGGGCAGTCCCTTACGATGTTCCCCTTTGTTTCAACAAAATCAATCTTTTGCAAGCCCAAACATACTCCTTATATATCCGGCATCAAAAACTTCTTTGAGTTTTAACAATGCCGCTCTGATTTCATCAGGATTTTTCGCTCTTATAAGTATATCAATATACTCCTTTTCGAAAAAAGGGTCTACCTTTATGTCTATATTAGGCGGGAGCGCACACTTGATCTTTATATCCTTCAGCCCCTTTTCGAGTGAGGAGAGTATGGGGTATGTGAGTGTTTTAAGCCTTGCCTTCAGCCCGTATACATCATATGTGCCGGTTATTGCGGGAAAATCGATGGCGCCTTTTCTCACTTTTATTAAATGGAGCATCTGCAGTATCTCACGTACGGTGCTCTCTGTGGTGTGAAGAGGGGTAAGTATTTTGATGATATGGTCTTTTTCCTCAGATGTAAACCGTAAAAGGGTTTCGATATTTTGCATGGAGAGGGCTTTATTTAATATGAAGCATTTCATGGTCTCGTCAGAGCTTGCTATATCCCGGAGCCTCCCTGTGATCTTTTCATGTCTGCTGAGGGAGAGCAGCGTCATTACATCGTATACCTCTTCCGCTGAAAAGGCCATATGCAGCATTTTTTCGATGCAATTCGCCTTTTCAATAATATTCAGTGCCCGCCCCATATTGTCGTGGATGGCGCGGAGGAGGGCATCCTTCCCGGGTATATCCACGATGATGCAGGAGATATCTGTAAGCCCCAGGCTTAATGCAGCCTCGAGCCTTTTAAAGCCAGTAATAATCGTGTAAGGCGTCGGGGCGAGGAGTATCGGGGGCTGGATGATACCAATCTTTTTGATGGACGCGAGCAGTATGCCGTCCTCAAGCGGATAAGATATACAAAATCTCTTATCGCTGATATTTATCAGGGTAATCGGTATGGTTTGCATATAACCTTTTAACTAAGCCCCCACAACGGGGAGTTCAATGATGAACTTTGCACCTTCAGGAATATTGTCTTCCACATATATTCGTCCATGATGCTCCAGAATGATGGAATGGACGATGGCGAGTCCGAGGCCCATGCCGTCCTTGTCCCTGGTAAAATAAGGGTCAAAAACCTTCCCCTTATCCTCATCGGCAACGCCGCTCCCGTTATCTGCTATTTCAATAATACCAACCCCTTTATCGGCATCGAATCTTGTGCTGATGGTGATGCTGCCCTCTTTGCTGTTCAATGCCTTTGCCGAATTGGTTATTAGGTTTATCATAGCCCTTTTTATACCGTCTCTGTCCATCCGGAACATCGGGACGAGAGACTGCTCGAATCTGAACGTGATATTATGATAGAGGTTCTTATATATAGAGATTGTTTCTTCGAGAACAGAATTAATATCTTCGACGATCATCGTCTGCGAACTGTGCGTCAGCTTTGTAAGTTCATTGACTATCCCTTTTATGTCTCCTACCGATTTGATTATAACCGATGTTGTCTCATCGAGGATTTCCTTGTCGCTGTCAGTCATACGTGCAAGCAGCCTTCGCCGTATTCTCTCTGCCGACAATATTATGGGGGTAAGAGGGTTTTTTATCTCGTGGGTTAATTTTTTTGCTACTTCTCTCCAGGTGGCAAGTTTTTCAGCCCGGACAACGTGTGTAATGTCGTCAAAAGTGATGATAAAACCCTCTGTCTTGCTTGCAGCATCTTTCAGGATCGTGAGAGAAGCCCTTATATATTTAATATCTTTCTGTAAATTAAGCCTCATATCCTTTGTAACGCTTCCGTCACCCGTTCCCCTGGCTTCTTTCAGGAAAGACTTCATATGTTTTTTAAAATCACCGCCCAGGACTTCCTTCAGCGGTGTTCCTTCCAATGTTTCTTTTTCGACCCCGAGAATATTCTGCGCTGCCTTATTCAGAAATAGAATGTCACCCCTTTTGTCCGTAGATATGATCCCTGTTGCAACATTGTCGAGAATAATCTCCATATATCTTCTTTTTGCTTCAATCTCGTCTTTTGTTACCTTCAACTCTTTTGCCATGCTGTTAAAGGCACTTACCAAGGTTCCTATCTCATCCTTCCCTCTGTCTTCGAGGTTTATGTCAAATTTACCTTTTGCGATAATAGAGACGCCTTCCTTCACCCTTTCAATGGGGATTGTTATCTCGGTAGCCATCTTTATCCCTACCCAGACACAAAAGAATATTGTCATAACTGTAATGAGGGACAGGGGTACATAAAAACTGTATTTCAAAATCTTTTTAAATGCCCGGGATTCTTTGAATTCCTTGTGTGTGGAGGTAATCTCCTTTATTCTCACTGTACTTTCAATTTTCAGCATATCCCCCGTAAAGAGGATAGCCCGGGTGTTACCGTATTCGTCCTGTATGCCCGTGCCGGCAACGATGATTTCCCCGTCTTTTATGGGGATCACTTCCCTTATTGCGTTATCTTTTTTCAAGGCTGACTCTATTTTACCGGAAAGTCTGCCGTCTATCCCTTGCGGAAGATTGCTTACAACTACATTGCCGGAAAGATCGTGCACTGAGAAATATCCATTGAGTTTTGCATATCTGTCATTCCGGAGGTATGAGCTGAGCTCCTTTTCTTTTTCGAGAAGCTTTCTCTTGTCAATATTGTCTGCAAGCAGCTTCCCTGTTTTTTCATACCGCTGAAAGAGATCGTCATAATAATAATGAGAAAGGATCAAAGCACTGTCCATTGTGTCTTCAATCTTTTGTCCGAACCATTTATCCATACTTATATGGAAAAAGCCTGTTGCAAGGATGGAGAGCGTAAAGGATGGTACAATGGAGATAATGAGCATTGTGACCGTTAATTTTGTTTTAAGACCAGAGCCCCATATCCCCCTCTTTTTTTCGATATATGCCTTAAAAAGCGTCCTCGTTATAAGAAAGATGAGGAGTAAAATTAAGAGGAGGTTGATATTCAATACGATGACGATGAGTTTGTTTTCTTCAATGGGAAGGAATTTTTTAAAGAACGGGAGATGCGTCTCGAGGTAGATAAAAAGACCGAATATTAATAAAATCAGTGCAGAGAAAATCCATTCTTTTTTATACTTCATTGTGAATTCCGTTTAAAGGCACGGTATTTATTATACTTCATCCTGTTAAGGAAACAAAGTTTATCTGCCTTTTTTCTTTTTCTCCACCCCTGTAGGAGTTGAAAATATCTCTGCTGCACTGTGTGCACAGATCAATATCGTATATATCCTCAATACCTTCATTATTCAATATCTCCATATTCGCCTGTCTGATATCTAAAAACAGGATGTCGTTTTTCCTTTTAAAGATGTTGTCGGAAAATCCCTCCTCCGTGAAAACATTGCGTACGTCGTTTTTTACCTCATAACAGCACGGGCCGATAGAAGGACCCAGAATGGCTGTTATCCTTTTTCTATTAACCCCTAATCCCGACATTTTATCGATCGCCTTTTTGGTAATTTTATTTGCGGTTCCGCGCCAGCCCGCATGTATGATAGATACGGCAGGACGGTCCATTCCGCACAATATTACGGGGAGACAGTCTGCTGTTTTTACTATGCCTGCTATACCTTTTGAGATAATGATAAGGCCGTCCCCCGATATTGGTCTGTATCCGTCTTGAATAACGTGTATATCAACCCCGTGCTCCTGTTTCATGATAACGAAATCATTAAGGCCAAAGGCCCCGAGGAACTCAGCCTTATCATTTCCCTGCAATGCATGCGATGGCGATTGTGCTGTAAAAAAACCGTGTTTTATCCCCCTCTGCTCAAGCCCGGGGACATAGTAATAAGACCACCGACCGGTATGTTTTAGTTCAAATTTGGTATTTTTCAAGGAATTCCTCAATATCTGACGGCACTGGCGCCTCAATGAAAACAGGTATGCCTGTAGCCGGATGCATAAATTCTATCCTGTATGCGTGTAAAAGCGGTCTTTCGGTGGCATGTTTTGCCTTTTTACCGTATGCTTCGTCGCCGACAACCGGATGACCCGTATGTGTCAAATGGACCCTTATCTGATGGGTTCTCCCGGTCTTCGGGTATGCTTCAATATAAGTAAAGCCTTTCAATCTTTTTATAACCCTGAAGGCCGTAGAGGCATCCCTTCCACCCTCTTTAAGCACAGCCATTTTCTTTCTGTTCGTTGGGTGCCGCCCGATATTCCCTTCGATTATGCCCTCATTCTTCATAACAATTTCTTCCACTACCGCTCTATATGTTTTGCGGACGTTTCTCTCTTTAAAGAGGGCAGAAAGCATCTCCTGCGTCCTGGAATCTTTTGCGACAATAATAACACCGGTGGTGTCTTTGTCGAGCCGGTGAACAATGCCGGGACGGAAGCGACACAGTGT
>CAYMTB010000175.1:0-7811 GCA_964393225.1 uncultured Syntrophorhabdaceae bacterium | reverse complement strand
GGATAGGCAGGAATCATAACATTCTCAAGGGCTGTTATGCCTTTGATAAGATTATACTGCTGAAAGATAAACCCAAAGGTTTTACGGCGTGTTTCCGTGAGAAACCGCTCCGGAAGGCTTGTTATTTCACGGTTGAGGATTTCCACTCTCCCCGAAGTTGGCTTTGTCATGGCGCCGATGATACTCAGGAGGGTTGTCTTCCCCGATCCGCTGGGACCCTTCAACACCGTGACCATATCGGGGTCTATGGTAAGATTGATATCATCGATGGCCGTGAACTCATTTGAGTTGCCTTTATGGAAAATCTTCGTTACATGTCTCAGTTCAATCATAGAATATCTAAAGCCTCATTACTTCATCGGGGTCTACAATTGCCGCCTTCCAGGAAGGTATAATCGTAGCCGCAGTATAGGGGACAACCGTAAGGAAAAACAACGCCGCCACCTGGTAGGGGTCTATGTAAGGGATGAGGCGGAAATGAGGGTACAGTACGGACCATCCCTTAAGGACCGGTTCGAAAAATATGTATGAGGCAAAAAATATGTGGAGGTAGGCAAATGAAATCCCCATAAAAAAAGCAGAAAGGGAGATGGCCATGCCTTCCCACGATTTCATGGTAATTACTTCAGATGTTTCCCATCCGACTGCCTTCAATATGCCGATCTCCCGTCTTTCTTCTGAGCTGAGGCTTGTCGCCTTGTCCCAGGCAAAGATGACAAAGGCGAGGACGGCCCCCGCAATGACAAATATTAGCAACCCTCCGCGCCAATCAAATACTGCATCATACGTTCGTGCAATTTCATCCCGGAGAATCGGCCGGGCATCCGGAAGGAGTCTCTTTATCTTGTCTGCCACGGTACTCAATTCCTTCCTGTTTCTCACCTCCAGGGTTACGTCTGTGAAATATCCTTCTTTTATACCAAAGAGATTTCTGAAATCCGTTTCGGATATCTCTACCAGATCTGATGAAACAAGTTCCGACTCAGAAGACAGCACATCAGATATCTCAAACGTCATATATGCACCATCGAAGCCCTTAAGCGGCATAAGATCTCCTTTTTGTGCATTGAGAACCTTTGAAACACCCTGACCTATAGCGACACTCCCCGTCCTGACCTGATCACCCCTCGCAGCCGTCAGAGTATAATTAGCCCCGATTGACGGTTCATAGTAATAACCCCACAAACGCCCTTTCACATTGCGGACGCCGGTGATCCCTTCCATAACGCGGATATAGTCATCAGGAACAAGGTCATGCCGCCCGGCAACAAGCTTCTGTACTACAATCTCAGGACTGCCCTGCAGCACAATAGACGCTTCTCTCTTTATAGAAGTGGTGAAAAAGAAGATCGATGCCAGAATAAAAACGATTACCGTATAGACTGCCAGCAATACCAGATTCTTACCCCATCTCCTCAAGAGCGAGGAAAGGGCAAAGTCAATAATATTTCTCTGCTTCTCAATCCAGATCACATTTCCCCCGGTTTGTATTGTGTGAGGTGCGGTGGAGGCCCTATTATTGACCCCGACGGGAAGTGTTCCATGGATGATGGGTGGTCCTGGAAAGGTGTTGCAAAATCTGTTATAGCCGGGTTTCGGGTATATTGCGCATCCGTAAAAAGACAAAGGTCCGTCAGCCCATATTTTTCCACCATTCTCATGCGCTCTTTAAGAAAAGGTGCATCGTTCAGGCGTCTAAAATGAGCATGAACGAAAACAATGAACAACACAAAGATGCTGGCTGCCAACCACAAGAGAAAGACGTTGGATTTTCTTTTGAATATCAATCGAGCCCTTTTATGATCGAACCGGAAACTTCCTGAAACCTGAGTAGTGTCTTGCCTTTATGGTCCTTCATAAATTCCTTTGCTTCCCCTTCCTTTTCAAATGGTATCAGTTCTTTCCCCATAGGCCCATAGACATCGCTTCCCTGGACATAATAGGCTTTCAAACCATCGATATAGCTCAACCTGTAGTAGTCAGTTACACGGATCGAGTCGATATCGGTACTCCTCACTTTAGGGTTATATTTGCTCAGGCTGAAGTAATACTTGAACATATCCTTAGCCCCGTCAAAAAATGCAAAGGAGCCGTCTTTAAAGGCTATCCGCGCAACAAAATCAGGATACTTTGCCACGAACATACCGCATACGGGACATTTATCGCGCGGCCCCGGTTGTAGAGGGTTTTTTTCTTCCCCCCACAAAACCATAACCCAGGTAAGACTGATCAAAATTACAAAAAACAGACATCGCTTCAATGTTGTTGCCCCCGGAAGATCACATCTGGTGGCCCATCTTCTTTTGTTTCATCATTTTTCTTTTGTCCCGGATCATCTTCGTATCGGCATACATGTCCTCATACGCGGCTTTAATCGCCTCGTCAAACGTGGCGATACTTCCACCGTTAGCTTTCACAAAGGCTTCAGCGTCTACCTTATTCTCGAAAGCCCACTTTGCCCGTTTGGACATAACGCCGGGTTTGTTCCCGCCGATGACCCAGAAAGCCTGCTCCGCATCGATGAGCTTCTTTGTAGTGTAATCGCCGACCTGGATACTCTTTGGTGTTTTATCGAGGTTTACCGCGAGGTCCACTGCCGCACAGTGGAGGCTGCAAGCTCCGAACTCTGTGCCATTATCGTAAGTTATAAGCACCCTGCTATGGGCGAACTGTCCTCTATCCATGCCACAGTAACTGCATGCCTTATGCTTGTCAACGTCGGCTTGACCGAAAACACCACTGCCCGAAAACAGCACTGCATAAACAATAAATCCAACCAGTAATAACGTTTTTTTATACATTGTAAAATCCCCCTTTGTTGAATTTATTATGGCTTTGTTCCAGCTTTCTATAATTTATATAACGCACATAGCGCAGTGTCAAGGCGAAAGGCTTGCGGGTTGTAAATGACAAATACAAGATAAAACAGTAATGAAACAAACCGGGGAGATGTGTTATCTTTATTCAAGGCGCTTGATTCAGTGAATAATGCAGAGAGGTTTTGCTGATATTGTGTATATATGTAAAGAAATCGCTTATGGTTATCCTGTTAATTTTTCTTGGCATGTCAATCGCTTATGGTAGGGATTACGCGGTGAGACGGAAGATTGACGGCTATACCGTGGATGTCTCTATCAACCGGAACCCCCCTATCTTAGGCAAGAATGATCTACGGGTTGAGATAAAAGACTCCCTTGGGAAGTATGTCCTTAATATGCCCGTAACAGTCAATTACTACATGCCTCCCATGCCGGGTATGCCCCCCATGAATTATACTGTGCAGGCATCCCCTCGCGGTTCAGGATACGGGGTAACCATGGACCTCATCATGACGGGTCCATGGAATATCGTCATCAAAGTAAATACGGCAGGGAAACCCTTGAGGATGACTGTTCCCATTGATGTGAGGTAGCTTGTGAAGGCAGCTTGAAAAAATGTAAGGTGAGGTGTCCGAAAGATGAGAAAAATGTACCCCGCAGTTCTTGCTGTTATTCTCCTCGGAGTCGCACTGTATCTCTTCTTCCCGGTTCGTCAGGATATAAAACGGGAAGATATCAGTCACGACAGGCCCACCCCCTCTTCTCAAACTCCGGATAAGAAAGCCGTGGATGCTTCATCAGAGCCCTCTGTTTCCAGAACGGAGCCAACTGGAGGACATAGCGATAATACGATAACCGTTGAAGTCCCCCTTGAAAAACAGCAGACAATGGGTTTGAAGACTGTTGGGGCTGCAATAAGACCGATGAAAAAGACGCTAAGGACGGCAGGCCGCGTTGAATTTGACGAGAGGAAACTGACCACCGTCAATAGCAGGGTCGAGGGATGGATCGAGAAACTCTATGCCGATTACACAGGGAAGTATGTGGGCGAAGGTACTCCGCTTGTAGATATATACAGTCCGGAACTGATATCCCTGCAACTTGAGTATATTAATCTTATAAATATGCAATCAACCACGGCTTTCCGTACCCAGAGAAACATCGAATTCAACTGGGGAGATCGATATGGGACAGTGGGGAGGGCCACCGTTTATGACCCCCAGGGTTTATTTGAAGTGGCTAAACAGAAATTTGCCCTCTGGGGAATCCCTGACGAACAGGTCAAAGAAATTGAAATAAGCAAGAAACCCATAAAAATCATGACGATTAAGAGTCCTGCAAATGGATATGTTTTTCAAAAACCCGTATTTAAGGGCACGCGGGTGGCTCCTGGGGAGAAGATCTTCGACATCGTGGACCTATCTACCGTGTGGGTACTGGCTGATATATACGAATATGAAATACCTTTTGTGAAGGTAGGACAGAGTGCCCGGATCACCTTGAGTTACTATCCCGGAAAAGAGTTTTCCTCCAGGGTTGATTTTATCTACCCTTCTCTTTCGGGCCAGACGAGGACGGCAAAAGTCCGCTTTGTCCTTCCTAACCCCAACCTGTTACTCAAACCACAGATGTTCACCAACGTAGAGATGGAACTCGACCTGGGGGGGCGGCTTTCAATTCCCGAGACGGCCATTCTCGATACGGGAACAAGGCAGATCGTTTACGTCGATCTTGGGGATGGCAATTTTTCTCCCAGACAGATCAAGACCGGAGACAGGGGTAATGGAATGGTTGAAATTCTCAGCGGTCTAAAAGATGGAGAAAAGATTGCCGCATCTGGCGTCTTCCTCATCGATTCAGAGGCGAAGCTGAAAGGAATGCAATGATAAGACGAGTCATCGAATTATGCGGTAACAACAGACTTATCACAATTCTTTTCGTAATCATACTTGTAGGCTGGGGATACTGGGCAATCAAACATTCTGCCCTTGACGCCCTCCCCGATCAAAGCGACACTCAGGTGATTGTCTATACGGACTGGCCAGGCAGAAGCCCAGACCTTGTGGAAAACCAGATAACCTATCCTATCAGCTCCACGCTCCTTGCGGCTCCGCAGGTCAAGGCGGTGCGGGGGTTTTCTTTTCTCGGAAGTTCATTCATCTATATTATCTTCGAAGACGGCACCGACATCTATTGGGCCAGAAGCCGTGTATTGGAATACCTCCAGGCCGTAAAAGGCAAAATACCGAATGATGTTAACCCCGTTCTCGGCCCTGATGCTTCAGGTGTGGGATGGGGATTTTCCTATGCCTTAGTTGACGAACAAGGGACTAAGGACCTGTCAGAGTTGCGTTCCCTCCAGGACTACAATGTAAAACTTGCCCTTGAAAGCGTGCCGGGGGTTGCCCAGGTAGCAAGCATCGGAGGTTTTGTCAAGCAATACCAGATCACCGTCGATCCCAACCGGCTTCTTTCTTATGGCATACCAATAAATAAGGTTTTCGAGGTCGTAAGAAAAAGTAACAGCGACATCGAAGGTCGTGTTGTTGAAATGTCCGGAGCAGAGTATGTCATTCGCGGCAGAGGGTATATCCAAAGTATCAAAGATCTCGAAGTCATTCCTGTCGGTAACGACGGATCGGGGACCCCTGTTTTCCTGAAAGACATCGCCCAGGTCCGCTTAGGACCTGAGATACGCCGGGGCTTGGCCGACCTTGACGGAAAAGGGGAGGTCGCGGGAGGCATTGTTGTCGTCAGGCACGGAGAGAATGTCTTAAATGTTATCGATCGCGTAAAAGAAAGGATCAAAAACGATATTATCCCGAGCCTCCCTAATGGTGTAAAAATCATTACCACTTACGACCGGTCCGATCTTATCTATAAAGCTGTGGGCACCTTGCGCAATGAAATTATTATTCTCATTCTCTCCGTCAGCATCATCTGTATTGTATTTCTTCTTCACCTCCCCAGCGCTTTTGTCGTGATCCTTACCCTGCCCGGCGCGATTCTCATCTCTTTCATATTTCTCTATTTTTTGAAGGTGACCTCAAATATAATGAGCCTCTCCGGCATAGCCATCTCGATAGGTGTTGTCGTCGACGCCTCTATTATCATGGTGGAGAACGCCCATAAAAAGTTAGAGTCGGTTCAAAGTTCCGAGTTCAACGTTAACAGCAACAACCAATCCGAAGACCTTAAACATAGAACATTGAACATTGAACGTAGAACATCTATTATTATTGAGGCGGCACAGGAAGTAGGGCCCTCTCTCTTCTTTGCTCTCATGGTCATCACTGTCGCCTTTCTACCCGTATTCACCCTCCAGGGACAAGAAGGAAGACTCTTCAGGCCCCTCGCCTACGCCAAGACCTTTGCCATGTTTGCCTCAGCCTGTCTCGCCATTACGCTTACGCCTGCACTGATGACTCTTTTTATAAGGGGCCGTATACGCCCGGAGAGTGATAACCCTGTGAATCGTGGACTGGAAAGGATTTATGAGCCGATCGTCCGTTTCTGCCTCAGGTTTCATACAAGGGTAATCATCGGGGCATTGATCCTTATGGCCGTAACCCTCTATCCATACTTCAAACTGGGCAATGAATCGATGCCGGCATTTTTCGAAGACGCGCTTTTTTACATGCCTGTCACTGCCCCCGGTGTATCGATTTCAGAAGTTTCTTCACTCCTTCAAAAACAGGATAAAATTCTGAAGGGATTCCCTGAGGTATCACAGGTATTCGGCAAAGCGGGTCGCGCTGAGACCGCTACCGACCCGGCGCCGCTTGAGATGTTCGAAACAACCATCAATCTCAAGCCCAGATCACAGTGGCGGAAGGGGATGACTGTCGAAAAGCTGACCATGGAGATGAACGACGCCCTGGCCATGACCGGTGTCTCTAATGCATTCACTGCACCTATAAAGGCAAGGATCGACATGCTTACCACCGGTATCAGGACGCCCCTGGGGATGAAGATCTTCGGTCCTCACGTCGATGAAATTGAAACAATAGGAATCGAAGTGGAGAAATTGCTTAAGGGCGTACCACATACACGGAGTATTTATGCTGAAAGGGTCAATACAGGCTATTTTATCGACATATCCATCAACCGCGAAGAGGCAGCACGTTACAATCTCACCGTAGATGATGTCAACGGCATTATCCAGTCTTCTGTCGGCGGCCTTAATGTTACCACCACCATCGAAGGAAGGGGGCGTTACCCCGTCAATATCCGTTACGCAAAGGAACTGCGAAGTGACATAGACACCCTAAAAAGGGTACTTGTTCCTGTTTCCTTTTCAACTACTCAGCCGGATCTGCCCAACGTAACCGCACCCGGTATCGCTCAGGTACCTCTCTCACAACTGGCGGATATCAAGATAATCAAGGGTCCAACACAGATCAAGAGCGAAGCGGGTATGCTCACCGGATACGTCTATATTGATTATACCGGAGGGGATACGGGGACTTACATCAAAGAGGCAAAGAAGCGTTTGGCCTCCCTGAAGATTCCAGACGGTTATCGACTCGAATGGAGCGGCGATTACCTGCGCCTGGAGAATATCCGCGAGCACCTCAAAACCGTCATACCCCTCACGCTCTTTTTGATTATTATCATCATTTATTTCAGCACCCGGTCCTATGTGAAGACGGCTATAGTTCTCCTCGCGGTCCCCTTCTCCCTTGTAGGTTCCTTCTGGCTCCTTTATTTGCTGGGATATCATATGAGTACCGCCGTCTGGGTCGGCATCATCGCCCTCGCAGGTCTTGACGCGGAAACTGGCGTCGTCATGCTGCTCTATCTCGATCTCTCATATGACAGATGGAAAAAAGAAGGGCGATTAAAAAACATTTCGGATCTGCAGGCAGCAATCATGGAAGGGGCAGTAAAAAGGCTTCGGCCCAAGATTATGACAGTAGCTACAGATGCGGGGCTTATCTTCGTTCTCTTTGACACGGGCATCGGTTCGGAGGTCATGAAGAGTATCGCTGT
>CAYMTB010000174.1:0-7939 GCA_964393225.1 uncultured Syntrophorhabdaceae bacterium | reverse complement strand
GCCTTCAGGTGCCTGCTTTTACTAAAGAAACTAAGGACGGGCTTTGTAATGTTTTGTCGCCGGCGATTCAAAATATTGCATCTTTTGCCAACCCTGTTGATCTTACAGGCAGCTCTACGGACGATGATTTTATTGCTGCGGCAAGATTTCTCAGCAGAACGGATACTGTAGATTGCATCATGCTTTTGCTCCTTCCTTATCAGCCCGGCATAACAATGGACCTTGGAGCGAGATTGAGTCTTGTCTATGAGCAGGAGGGCAAGCCCCTGATCGCTTATGTGCCCCATATTGAAAAATACTCAATGCTTGTTGAAGGATTTATGCTCAATAGTATCCCTGTTGCGCATTCTGTTGAGGATGCGGTGCATATGGCGGAATCTTTAAGGAGGTACAAGGCATGCTGAGTAAAGAAATCAGTGAAATATTATCTGAATGTAAAAAAAGGGGTTGGGTCATGGAACCTCAGGCAAAAGAAATCCTTCGTCTGTCAGGCGTAAAAACTCCGGAATTTATCTGGGCCAGGGATGTTAAGGAGGCAACCAGATTTGCGAATCAAATAGGATACCCGGTTGCTGTAAAGGTTGTTTCCCCTGAAGTTGTCCATAAATCTGATGTTGGCGGGGTTGCTGTTGGTTTATCGGACGATGAAAAACTTGCCGAGGCCTACACGAAAATGTGCAGCATCAAGGGCTTTTCCGGGGCCGTTGTTGAAGAAATGGTCCGCGGTATTGAGCTCATCGTGGGCATGAAACTGGATCAGCAGTTTGGCCCTGTTATTCTCCTTGGCTTAGGAGGAACGGCAGTTGAGATATATAAAGATGTGGCCCTCAGAATGGCGCCGATTTTTGAGAGGGATATTGATTCAATGCTGAAATCTATCAAAGCGCTCCCGCTCCTCGAAGGATACAGGGGTTCTGAGCCCATCAATATTGAGGCACTGAAAAAGATGCTTCTCGCCTTTTCAGATATGGTAATGGAGCTTGGTGAAGAGGTGGATTCGATAGATCTGAATCCGGTCATCTGCAACGCCTCGCGGTGCATCGTAGCCGATGCCCGCATGATGCTGGCAAAATGAAAAGCGAAAGACCGTTCAAAGTTCGAAGTTCAACGTTGAATATAGAACATAGAACAGCTTTTTTACGGAGAACACTTCATTCTTCGTTCATAATTTTTGATTATTAATTGCATTTAGCGCTATTACCCTACTATATGAAATCCGCCGTCAATATAGTGGACGCCTCCTGTAATGCTCTGCGCCCTGTCGCTTACGAGAAAGGCGGCTAAGGCCCCGACATCCTCAATTGTAACCAGATGATGTTCGGGGGCAATGGAAACGGCATGCTCCATCAATTCGTCAAAGTGGCCTATGCCCGAACCGGCCCTCGTTAATATGGGCCCGGGCGAAATTGAATTAACCCGGATCATTTTTGGACCAAGTTCCGCTGCCATATATCTGACGGTGCTTTCCAGGGCAGCCTTTACAGGTCCCATTATGTTGTAATTTGCAACTACCTTCTCCGATCCGTAAAAGGTCATAGTAAGTATTGAACCGCCTTCCTCCATAAGAGGTTCAGAGAGTTTGACTGTCTGAATTAATGAATGACATGAGGTTTCCATGGCAAGCAGAAAACCTGATTTCGAACAATCAACCACTCGGGCATGCAAGTCTTCTTTCGGCGCTGAGGCAATGCTGTGAAGCACAAAATCAAGCCTTCCCCATGTCTGTGATATTTTTTCAAAAACAGCCTCCAATTGGCCCGGTATCGAAGCATCATAAGGCATGAAGATGGGACACTGCATCTGCTCTGCAATAGGCTGAACATAAGGATAGGCCTTTTCGTTCAGGTAGGTTACTGCCAGTTCAGCGCCGAGGTTATGTACAACCTTAGCACAGCCGTATGCGATGCTTCTGTCGTTAGCTATACCGAGTATTAATCCTTTTTTGCCCTTCAGAAATTTGTTTATCTGTTTTCCGGTGATAAGATCATAATCCCTGTTTTTTTTGTGATGTTTCTTTTTCATAATAAACCCCCTTATTAACTTGTTTTGTCAAAAGCTATTTCTTGCCGCCCGCTTGTGTTTTGAATGCAGGATTGATAGATTGATGTTTAGAGGTTTAGAAGTTTAGCTAACCCTCTAACCATCCAATCATCTGAACTCTTTACCTTCATTCTATCTTTCAAGTATATCCTTTAATCAGTACTTGTCAAGCATATAGCCCACAGCTAATGGTAATCAAAAACTGTTCACGGTTCACGGCAAAATTCCGAAGCTATGAGGTTGCGAAACTTCCTAACTTCCCATCTTCACAACATCGCAACTTTGGCTCTTTTGGTATATAACCTATGCCTAGTCCAACTCCATACTTACCCTTGTGATGCCATCGGGCAGCCTGGTAGATTTGAATCCCATTTTCCTGCTTAATTTGAGCATTTTATCATTTTCAGTTAGAACAATACCGTAAATCTCCCGTAATCTCTTGTCCTGTGCAATGCCTATTGTAATATCAAGGAACTTTTCGCCCAGTCCCTGTTTCTGAAAATCGTCAGAAACGAGAAGCGCGAATTGGCCGCTTTCAGAGTCCGGCTCGACTATGAGCCGTCCGCCGCCTAAGATCCTCTTGCTGTCGCCATCTTTTAATTCGGCAACAATTGCTATCTCCCTGTCGTAATCTATGTTGCAAAATTGCATGAGCATTCTGTGATTAATCTCCATGACAACAAAAAACCTTACCCGCAGAGTCTCTTCTGATAAAGAAGACATCATTTCCTTTATCAGAGGCTCGTCCTCAGCCCTGAGGGGTCTTAATATAACGTCTCTTCCGTCACGGAGTTTCCACGGCATGATATACCGTGACGGATAGGGCATAATAACGAGGTGTGGATATTGAATGATGCCTTTTTGATAGCCCCTATCTATCTGAATCGTCGCGCTCTTTGCGTACATCTTGCTATCAGTTGTTATAACAGATTCTATTTCTATTTCAATAAATTCGGGAAAATCGGCAACGAGATTGGAAAAATTTATAAGAACTTCTTCCATCTGCTTTACAACAAACCTGTGTTCCATCGGAAATTCTGCCTCTTCCATTAAACGCCTTGCGAGCACGCGGTTGAGCGGAGGCAGACCAACGGCAAAACCGGTTCGCCGCCGTATTCCACTGCTCATGGATATCAAAAGGATAACAGCACCGAAATCAACATCTCTTATGCATCTCAACGCCCATTCATCAATTATGTTTTCCTGTTCCGCATTTTTTTCACCATGGGGAGTTCCTTTAAGAACGGGAATGCTATAGTTTCTGAGAAAACCGACAACATCATCTCCGGCAAAAGATCCTTTGCCTTCTTTTATCGCATTGCGGACAATAACTCTCAGATGGTTTGTTAATCGCATTTCATTTTGAGGAACTTCTTCCGGCGTTTCATTGAGCAATTCAATGCCCAGACTGTAATTATACATATACATATATGCCCTGACGGCGTCTTCCGGCGTTTCATAAACGGGCACTGCGGCCTCCCGGAAATAATCTGTGCCTTCACTCGAATATAGGCTGCCCATCCATACAGCTATTAATGGTTTTGCTGTCTTCTTTGAGAGCCCAGCCAAGTTCTTTGCCAGTTCTGACGGATCACAATGTGAAGTTGGTGCATAAACGACGATTATACCGTCAACATCTTTATCTTTCATGCAAATATCAGTTACCTCAACATATCTTTCCACATCCGCATCTCCCAGGATGTCAAGAGGGTTTCTGACGCTCAGAGAACCGGGTATTATCCGACTAAGTTTTTCAACGCTGATCTCTGACAATCCGGAGAGTCGTCCTTTCTGCTCTGTCAGAGTATCGCAAATAATAATGCCTATGCCACCTGAATTTGTAATAACGGCAAGCCTTGACCCCCTGGGAAGAGATTTCGAAACAAGAACCTCAGCGGTATCAAAAAAATCCTCGGTTTCCTTAGTTCTGACTATACCGACTCGTTTGAACGCGGCATCATAAACAGCATCCGTTCCGGTCTCCTTGCCTGCATGAGCAGTGAGCGCCTCTGCGCTTTGGGGATATCTGCCCGGTTTCAGAACAACGATAGGCTTGTTTCGTGCGAAACAGCGTGAAGCACTTAAGAATTTTTTTGCATCTCTGATGTGTTCCACGTAAAGCATAATACTTTTTGTAAAATAGTCTTCCTGTAGAAAATCAATAATATCGGCAAAATCTACATCAACCATAGAGCCGAGAGAAATGAACATGCTGAAGCCGATGCGATGAGCAACCCCTCGGTACAGCATGGCATTTCCTATGGTGCCGCTCTGGGAGATAAAGGCCGTACCTCCCGGGGCAGGATCCACCTTGAGGAACGTTGCTTTCAGGCCGGTATTGGGCAGAATAATACCGTTGCTGTCAGGACCGACAATCCTCATGCCGGAGTTTTTTCTGATTTCCCATATGCGTGCTTCAAAGGATTTCCTGTCATTTATGGATGTCCTTGGTCCTGTAGATATGACAACTGCTCCTTCAACACCTTTTTCGGCACACTCCTCGATCCTATTGAGAACGGATTCGTCCGACGCCACAATGACAGCAAGGTCAATATGGTCATCAATATCACCCACAGTGGGGCGGCAATCGAGATGGAGCGCCTTGCTCTTGTTGCTGTTTACAGCATACAGAAGCTTTTTATGCGATGAAAGTAGGTTATCGAGTATTGCCCTTTCAATAGAACCCTCATGGTCGTCAGCGCCAACAAAAACGACCGTTTCAGGATCAAACATCTTTTTCAGATCGCCCATGGTCTTTTATTCCCTTTCATTAGAAACAGTAATTAAAGTGAATAAGTAACTAAGTAATTAAAGTATTCAACAATCACTCAATCACTCAATCACTCAATCACTCATTCACTCAATTACTTGTCAATTAGGATAGCATTGGAAAAAAAAGTATGCAATGGCCTAAAGTATTAATTAATCGGTTTATTGTGATATAATGTATTAGGATGCATGCAGACAGAATATCAAAATATGTTTTTTTCTTCCTTATTATATATGCAGGGTTGATTGTCAATGTGCCGTCTGCCCGGGGATGTACTGTATGGGGCGCCACAGGACAGAGGACAAATATTAAAGGGACCATCATTGCAAAAAACCGTGATAACTCCCCGAATTTTTCAACGCATCCAAGACTTCTTTTCCCTCTCAATGGCTTTAAGGTTTTTGGCCTCTATGACACTGAAGCCGATGGGTATATTGTTGGCGGTATCAACGAGAAGGGGCTGGCAGTCTTAAACGCTTCAGCAAACAGTGTACCAAGAGAAAAAAGACATGTTGCAACAGAAGATACAACAGAGAGAATCCTTACAACATTTGATTCTGTAAATGCTGTTTTGTCACGTCGGGATATTTTCACAAAAACTCACCCTGCTTTATATATGATTGCAGATTCTTCAAGGATTGCCATGATTGAGGTGGCGCCCGGCGGGAAAATTGCTATAAAAGTAACAGATAACGGAACACTTGCATTCACCAATCATTATACAGATGCAAAACTTACCATTGCTAATGAACACAGAAGTGTGAATAGTAAAGCCAGGCTCAAACGTATTAATAATTATCTGACCTTATATGAAAAACCATTTACCATGAATGATTTTATCATTATAAGCGAAGACAGGACAGGGTGGTCTGATTATGCTCTATGGAGAACTGGAAGCGCATCCGGAAAAGTGCGTACCTTGGCAAGTTTTATTGTATCCATCCCTGTGTCAGGTTTACCGGAAATATATGTGAAGATTTCAAATCCGAATGAACCAGATATAATTTTTACAGGAAAATTAGATTTTTCGTTATTCTCTATGCCTGAATAGGGTAAAAAAAAATGGTGAGAAAGCAGCAACTTGTGATACCATAAGAGATATCTCTGCCGTATGGTGCTACTAACAAAAAGAAAGGGAGAAGGAACAATGGCACATAAAATTAAATTTTTTTGGATACTGCTTTGTATTTTTTGTATTGCTTCCTGCGCAACCGGACAGGGAAAGTCGAGTACTTCCGTATTACAGCCTGTATCGCTGCAATTGCAATGGATTCCCCAGGCGCAGTTTGCCGGTTACTATGTTGCTTTAGACAAGGGCTGGTACCGTGATGAAGGGATCGATCTGACAATAAAACCAGGTGGTCCGGAATTCAATCCGGTGGAGCTTGTTGCTAACGGGAAAAGCAACTTCGGAACAGCTCTCCTCGCTGACCTCGCTGTTGCTGTTCAGAAAGAGCAACCGGTAATTTCAATTGGACAGATACAACAAAGAAACGGCTTGTATCTTGTTTCCAGAAAGCCTTCAAAAATTGAGCAGCCAAAAGATTTTATCGGGAAACGGGTTGGCGTATGGCGGGGCAACTGGGAAGCACAATTCAATGCCCTTATTGCAAAGGAGGGGGTTTCACGGAACGATATTACTGTAATATCCCAGGGATTCGGCATGGAGACTTTTCTAAAAGGGGAACTTGATGTGGCCTCTGCTATGATCTATAATGAATTCTACTTTTTGATAAAAGCCGGCATGAACTTTGAAAACCTCAATCTTATCGACTACGCTTCATACGGTTTAGCTTTTCCCGGCGATACCTTGTTTACAAACCGTCAGATGGTCAGCAGCCAAGGTGACCTTTGTGTCCGTATGCTTCGCGCCAGCATTAAGGGTTGGCAGCGCGCTGTTGATTATCCCGAAGAAGCTGTCGATATTGTGCAGAAGTATGCAAAGAGCAATTTTCTTGATTATGGTCATCAAATCTTCATGATAAAAGAAATATCAAGACTTGTCCGTACATCGGGATATCCGCTTGGGCGACCGGATGGGGTAGCTGTGAAGCGAATGATAGATACATTGCAGTCTTCCGGGATAATGGGTGGCCCCATCCAGCCGGAAGATGTATATACCGTTGAATTTTGGAATAAGATATATGCGGGGGATATGAAAAAGTAAAGTTTTGGTAATTCAACATTGGTATGATAGAATTTCCATCATGAAATCAGGGATTTTCATTGTTGTTCTCTGTATCTGTATCTTTGCAGCATTATCATATGCAGCTGACGAACCGGCATCAGTAACAGTTACAATCGATGGGCTGTCAGGCGAAGAGCTTCAAAATGTTAAAACTGCTCTGAAACTACCTGAAGATTTAATAAAAGATGGAAAAGTGGATATGACGTGGTTGACACGCTTTGAAAGGCAGGTGCCCGAAAAGGTAAGAGATGCCCTCGAAGTTTTCGGGTATTACAGACCGGATATTTCTGTTGTAATGGAAACACCTGAAAAAGGCCCGTATGTGTTGCATGTCAATGTAACGAAAGGTGACCCCGTACATGTTGATAAAGTATCAATATTTATCGAAGGCGCGGGTTCGCTCGAGCCGGAGCTCATTGAATTGGTTAACCGGTTTCCCCTGCACAAGGGTGATGTCCTCCGGCAGGATAAGTACGAAGAAATGAAAGGGTCAATAAAGAACAAAGCTATTGCCCTTGGTTATCTTGATGCCGATTTCTCTACGCATACAATTAATATTATCATGGACGCATTATCGTCAGAAATCAATCTTGTTTTTCAAACTGGTCCGCAATACCGTTTTGGAGATGTTAACTTTGTGGGTATGCCTCTTTATCCGGTTAGTTTTCTCCTGCGTTTCCTTGATTTCAAAACAGGTGACATTTTTTCCTATAAAAAAATTGCAAATACACAGTTTAACCTTATCAGTGCTGACCGTTTTAAGGAAGTGACGGTAAATCCATTAAAAGACGAGGCAAAGAATGGTTACGTGCCCATAGAGATAAAGCTTTTCCCGTCGCCGCCAAAGCGGTTCAAATTTGGCCTTGGATATGGAACAGATACCGGGGTAAGAGGTACATTAATTTATAACGATTTTAATTTTCTAGGTTCAGGGCATAAAT
>CAYMTB010000173.1:0-8050 GCA_964393225.1 uncultured Syntrophorhabdaceae bacterium | reverse complement strand
GACAGGGTAAGGGGCAGGGGGATGAAATCCTGAATCTGTTCAGGATGGATTTTTCTTTTCATAAGATATTGCGAAAGGGCAAATGTATCTTCCAGCGTCGAGCCCGGATGCGCACTGATGAAATAATGGACGAGATACTGGTCTTTTTTCAGTTTCCTGTTCATTTCCTTGTATTGACCGGCAAATTTCTCGTAAATACTGAATGGCGGTTTGTTCATTAATTTCAGGACACGATCAACGGTATGTTCCGGGGCAACCTTCATCTGTCCGCTGATATGATATGTGCAGAGACGCGAAAAGTATCCGCTGGAATCATTATCTGTGAGCAGGTCGTATCTGATCCCGCTCTCCAGAAAAACATGTTTTACTTTCGGGAGTGAAAGGACTTCATTGTATAATTCTATGCTATCCCTGTATCCCAGTTTCAGGTTTTTGCATTTTTCCGGCATGAGACACTGTTTACTCCGGCAGGCGCCTTTGTTGTCCCATAAAGGGCATTTTGCCTTATAAAGATTGGCTGTAGGACCGCCTATGTCGGTAATGGTACCCCTGAAGTCTTCTCTCTTCGTGAGGAGTGCGGCTTCTTTCAGGATGGATTTATTACTTCTTGACTGAATAATTCTGCCCTGGTGCATGGATAGGGCGCAGAAACTGCATTCGCCGCAGCACCCCCTGTGAGAGATAAGGGAAAATTTGATTGTTTCGAAACCTGGGATGCCGCCCTTTTCTTTATAGGACGGATGAGGGCTCTTCATGTAAGGCAACTCGTAAACAGCATCCAATTCGTGTTCCGTAAGGGGAAGGGGCGGCGGATACTGTATGACGAACCTTGCACCATAACCTTGTATAATAGCTTTCCCGGTTAATGGATCCTGATTTTGATAGATCAGTCTGAAGGCTTCATTGAATTTCTCCATGTCCGCTTTTACTTCTTCATATGACGGAATCTCAACAGCGGAATTCAACGCTCTACGCTTGTCCTCGCGTAGCGGGGGCTCTACGCTATACGCTACAATGGCTGTTCCCCTGATTCCGGAAAGGTTTTCGCTTTTGCTCAGTCTCTCTGCTATTTCCACGGCCTGTGTTTCCCCCATCCCGTAAACAAGGATGTTTGCCCGAGAGTCGAGTAGAATAGACCGTCTCACCGTATTATCCCACCAGTCATAGTGTGCAAATCTCCGCAGACTTGCCTCGATTCCCCCTATAACGATCGGGATGTTGCAGTATGCTTCCCTGATCCGGTTGGCATAAACAATTGTTGCCCTGTCAGGCCGTAAACCAGCCTTCCCCCCCGGAGAATAGCTGTCCTTTTGTCTCGGCCTCTTGTTTGCCGTATAATTTGCCACCATGGAATCCATATTACCGGCGGTGATGCCGAAGAAGAGACGTGGTCGGCCGAATCTTTTAAAATCATCGGGCTTTTTCCAATCTGGCTGTGAAATGATGCCCACTCTGAAACCGGCCTTTTCCAGAACCCTGCCGATTACGGCGGCACCGTATGATGGATGGTCCACATATGCGTCACCGCTTATGATGATGATATCAAGCTCATCCCATCCTCTTTTTTTCAGGTCTTCGGGCGTGAACAACAGAAAATTATTATTCATTAAATATCTGGGCCATGAAGGTGTAGATATTTGTTCCTTTGTCTTTCCAGGCATTTTGAGGAAGCCCGGCTTTTATGCAGGTCTGTTTGAGAAATTCTTCCCTGTTCCATTTATGCTCTGCGGCCACCTGCGGCAGAAGGAGGCCGGAGTGGTTGCCCTTTGTTATGTACAGGCCGTGTTTACCCATTTCAATGCCGCCCGGATCGTCAATAAGCCTTAAAGGGGTGAGTGCTGAGATTTCTATATTAATGTCTTTTAATTCTCCTTTTGAAACTGGAGGAAAGCGGGGGTCCCTGGTTGACGCTGATACGGTCATCTCAATAACTGCTTTGTATAATGGCACAACCGGCACAATATATCCGATGCACCCGCGGAGGTCATGATTTTTTGTAAGTGTAACAAAGACCCCTCTTTTTTCAAGGAGCCTGCTTTCTTTAATATCAAACTGCGGGATATTACCCTTTGAGATATATTCATCGAGGGTTTTACGGGCAATCATAAGTAATGTATTCTGTTCCTGCCTGCTCAGAGCGGAGTCGCTTTTATCGGGATATGTGAAGGCAACTGCCCCGTATCCCACAACCCTGTCTTTATCACTTGTCACGTCGCCGGAATTTGCATAATTGAGGATTTTTGCCCGGCCGTTCAGCTTTGATGCTACCATCAAGAGGGTAATCACACCGGGGGCGCCGCACAATTCGCAATTCCCGCTGTAAAGATTATTAAAGAGTTTTTCGAAACCAAGTTCTTCTATATCTTTTAAGGCGAGTTTGTCCATTTGAGACGCTTTGTTGTATGAATGGAAGTGGGACATGTCGGAGGATGTAACAACAAGGATATCTTTCGGGTTTTGTTTGAGGAGTTTCAGGAGGGCATCGGAGAGGCTTTTGTAGTCTTCTCCGTCAAGAGACCCGGTAACCAGAGGCACAATGGTAAATGATTTGAGGGAGCGCTGGAGGAAGGGCACCTGTACCTCGAGGGAATGCTCACGGGCGAATGCCGCGGGATAGACCTTTATGGATTTGCAGTTATCCATGAGGTATTGTGCAATCTTCCGGTCAATCCGGACATTACCGAGCGGGGTTTCCCAAGAGCCTGATGGGTAGATCGAGATGCCCTTGAAAGGCACCTGGTGACTCGACCCGATGATAATCACCGTCTTGTAATCTTTTCCTTTTATCTGGTTATATCCATACGCTGCTACCTGTCCTGAATACTCGTATCCGGCATGAGGGGAAACAATGCCAAAGATCTGCGAAGGGATTTTTTCACTTTTTACCTCAGCCTCTTTGAGATATCCGTCTATCTTTTTCTCCAGTTGATGCTTATCAGCCGGATAAAAAGACCCTGCAAACACGGGCTTTCTTGCTTTCTGCTGTCCCTCCTCAGCGTTGCAAAAGGTCGAAAAAATGAATATTAAAAATATTCCAAGGAAAATAATAAGGTTTTTATAACTTATAACTTGAAACTTATAACTTATAACTGTTTTTACGCCCATACCCCTCCTATCTTTGCCCCGCAATATTTGCATTTCCCTTTCTTTATTTCATTCTCAAGAATGCTGTATCCGGCCCTTTTCACGAGCATCTTTTTGCAGTTGGGACAGTATGTATTGTCTCCGGAATGGCCGGGGACATTCCCGACATACGGGTAATGCAGCCCTGTTTTTATGGCAATCTCCCGTGCCTTCTCAAGCGTGCTTACAGGCGTTGGGGCAACGCCGGTCATTTTATACATGGGGTAAAAACGGGAAAAATGGACAGGTGTGTCCGCGCCTACATCGTTTTTTAACCACTCACATAATCTTGTAATCATCTTCATATCGTCGTTGTAACCCGGAATGACAAGATTTGTTATCTCCACCCATACCCCTGATTTCTTGAGTGTTTTTATCGTTTCGAGTACCGGATTGAGTTCGGCTTCGCAGATTTTGTTATAAAAGTCGTTGCTGAACCCCTTCAAGTCGATATTAGCCGCATCAAGGTATTTGCAGAGTTCTTTCAGAGGCTCCGGGTTTATATAACCGTTTGAATGATTTACATTGAGGATGCCGTTACTTCTTGCATGTTTTGCCGTATCAAGCATGTATTCAAAGAAATTTGTCGGTTCCGTATAGGTATAGGCAATACTTCTGCATCCGCTTGATTTTGCAGTTGAAACTATCTTGTCCGGGGTGCTGTACTGGTTTACGGTATCGAGCGGGGAAATCTGAGATATCTGCCAGTTCTGACAGAACCTGCATCTCAGATTGCAGCCTGCGCTTGCAATGGAAAAGCTCATACTCTTCGGATAAAAATTGTAAAACGGCTTTTTTTCAATGGGGTCGATGTGGATCGCACAGGGTTGCGCATATCCAAGGGAGAACAGCATGCCTTTGACGTTTTTTCTTGCGCGGCAGAAACCGGTTTCACCTTCCGGTATAACACATCCACGCGGACACAGTTGACACGATACCGTCATCTTTTTGTCGTCAAGCTTTTGATAATAGAGGGCTTCTTTGAGAGGGGACTTTGTGTCTGCGTAAAGTTTTCCAGGCAAACTCTCCAATGCCAAAGGGGTGAGCAGTGCAATCTTCAAAAAGTCTCTTCTCGTTATCATGATACTATCGTATAGAATTATACTACATTCTGAACGCAGATAAAATACCTCAAAAAACCGTGAATCGTGGATGGTTAATATTGAATGTGGTACCATCTGTTTTTGGCATCTTCACCTTGCCCGTCATTCAGCGAAGAAACTCTATTACAAACGCTATTAAGTAATTCTGTAATAGAGCTTTTACTTGTATATTAATTAACATTGCAGTATAATTAAGAAAAGGAGTATGGGGATCATTTCTGAATGTGTCCTTGCAAAACCTGACTCCCTTGCACAAGACCTGCCTTACAGTTATTTTAATACTTTAATTTACAGTGCAGTAGAAAGCCCGGAGGTTCTTATATGGCTGTGAACAGTGCGCGCCCTGCCATCTTTCAAAGAATATCCGCAGCAATGTTTTTTATATGCTTGATAGCAACGGCCATGCTCTTTTCTGTTCCCGCAGCCAGGGCAGTGGTAGCAGAGCCTGATTGCCCAGGTTCCCTGAAAGCCTATGCTATAGATAAAAATATGAAAAACTACACTTGCGACTGTCGTAATGGCCTGCGGAGCGTGCCGTTCTGCACACCTAAATCATCCTCCTCCAGCAGTTCCTCATCAGGTACTACAGGTGGAAAAACCTCCAGCAGCAAAAAATACAACGCAAATAATGCCATCAAGATGCAGGTTATGGAAGCGGCTATCGGGGCAATATTCAGTGATCTATTTGGTGAACAGGATAAAGCGAAAAATGAACAACTCAGGCAGCAGCAGGAAATGGCACGAATTGCCGCGGAGCAGGCCTCGGAGCAAGCCAGGCAGAAAGGTTTGATGGATTGGCAGCAGAGGCAGGCTGAAGGAGAGGCAAAAGGAAAAAGCGAACAGCAGGCCAAGGTCGATTCAGGTAACAGGCTGTTGTCACAAATGCAGACCATCGGGGGTGGTAACGCGACACAACCGTTCGGCACCGGCAGCGCCAGACTGGACTTAAAGCCCATCAGCCAGAATACATACCCCTCATCCAAATATACTGATTTACAGCGAATGATGTGTTCGGCCTATTTTTCAAACCTGGCAAAGAAAACTTCAAACAACGAGGACATGCGTTTTTATGCCGACCAGGCGCAAAGGGTCATGTCCGGTGAGCCGACCTATCTTGAATGCAGAATGCCCAAGGTAAGCAATGTAGAAATTGCGAAGCGGATGGATGAAATCAAAAATACCTACGAACGCATGGGAGAGGTTAACAACAGGATTGAGGACATAGATGTAAAGTTGACGGAGACAAAGGACAAAATAACGGCAGCAGAAGCAAAGAAGGAGCAGGCGGCCGCTACAGTCAGTGAACTTCAGAGTCGTTCAGCAACCGCGACACCGGAAGAGAAAAACGAAATAGATGATCTGCTCAGGCAGGCACAAATGCTGTCGCAGCAAATCGACCAGCAGATACAACAGGCAAAGCAGGAAGATATTGATTTGCAGAATAAAAAAGAACAGGCAGAAAAAGAATTTAATACGATGAAAACTCAATTAACGAAATAGGCAGCAATAAGGGGACAAAAAATGCGCAGATTTTATCTTGTAATGGCGATTCTCATCTCTTCACTCATGTGCGGCTGTGCGTCCACAGGGACGTATAATGCTGGCAAAACCTCGAATATCGAATACCTCGCGTCAGAGGCAAAAAGAAACCCTGAAGACGGATGGACTCACTATCGTTTATGTCAGGCATATATTAATAATAATCAATACAAAGAAGCTGCTGAGCCATGCCAGAAGGCATCACGGGCGACTTATCGCGGGCCGCATGTGCCCGATGTTTCGTGGTTGTTTAACGCGCTGGGGGTAGCATATTATCAGATCGGCCAAATAGATGAAGCAATTGCATCAGCAGAAAAATCAATTAAAAACAACCCGAATGATGCAGTTGTCTTCACGAATCTCGCGTCGTATTATAATAAAAACAAACAATATGAAGAGGCAATAACCGCGGCAAAAAGGGCAATTGAACTAAATCCCGATTATGCAGCTGCGTATTGGGAGCTCGGTTCTGCGTATGGAAGCAAGGAGAAATATACCGAAGCAATCAGCGCATTGAAAAAATCGCTAAAACTTAATCCAAAGCAGCCGGGTGTGTCTTCATGGCTGGGATTGTATTTAGAAAAGATAGGCAATTATGATGAAGCCATACAGGCATATGCTGATGGCGTCAAACAAGGAGGAGATCTACGGAATCATCTTGCGGTTTTGTATTACCGGATGGGGCGATACGATATGACAACGTCAATTGCGACTGAAGCGATAGAGCAGCAGACCATACGAGGCATCGGGGTCGGTATTTATATTAAAACAGGTTATCCGGTTGTTAACGGAGTAATAAATACAGGGCCTGCAAAAAGGGCAGATATACAGACCAACGATAAGATTATAGAGATCGACGGGAAATCAACAGAGGGATGGAGTATTGAAAATGTCGTTCAGGTTCTGAGGGGAGCTGTCGGCACACAAGTTATTTTAACAATCGAGAGGAACGATAACAAGGTCAAGAAAACCGTCGCAAGAGAAAGCATTGTGCAGGAAGGGGCGGCTACGAGCTTAGGCATGCGCAGTCTTGCATACCGCCATAAAGGCGATCGTGACAATGCGGCAAAGGATGCTAAAACTGCCGTGGATATTGCTCCATCAGATGAATATGCCTTCCTGTCCCTCGGTGCGGTATATCTTGATCAGGGGCAATATGACGAAGCAATACGGTTACTGTCGAAAGTTAATGACAGCCCGTCAGCCAGCATACTCAAGGCAACGGTCCTTGCAAAGAAAGGCAGGACAGAAGAGGCTGTGCAGGTCTATCTCTCGATCCCTGATGGGAGCATGTCGCAAAAAGATATCCCCCTGGCGGAAGACCGTCAAGCGCTACTAAAAGTATTCAAGCCAGCCGTCAAGGCAAACATGGATAAAGCAAAGTCCTTTGATGCGAAGAATATGAACAGGGAAGCGCTGTCAACACTGTCCCAGGCTCTGAAAATGGCAGATGATTCCGATGCGCAAGCGATTCAGGAGAGCATGTTTAATGTGCTGAGAAATAACCCGCTTCTTGCGGAAGTCCCGGAAGAGGCAAGAAGGCATGCCCTGAGAGCGGAGCTGTTAATCAAGGATGGGAAATTCAGCCAGGCTGTCACAGAATACAAAAAGGCGATGCAGATCGCACCGTATGTGCCAAAACTGTATTACAACTGTGCACAGGTTAGTGCTGAAATCAAAAACTACCCCGAAGCGATCCGCTACATGAAAACATATCTCAAGATTGCCGCGGATGCACCTGATGCCCGTAAGGCTAAGGACGATATCATCATGTGGGAGCTAATGATGGAGAAGGGGCAATAAGAGCGACACGATGAGAAGATTAACAATCATTTCTTTTGTATTTATTGTCTCGCTTAGCTGCTTTTCCGTGTCTTATGCTCAAATGACAGATACTGAAAGAAGTAACTGGCTGCTCGGCGTGATATTCAAGCTTGAAAATATGAGAGACAAGGCAATAGCAGATATTCAGAAATACGAAGGTAATATCCAAAAGTGCGACAGCATGATCAGTAAATCTGAAAACATCGTGAGACTTGCCCAGCAGAAAGGTAATGTGCAGGCGGAAATAGTCGCCCGTGAGGCCTCGATCAAGGCACAGGAAGCAAAGATACTGAATAGAAAAAATAAGAGTTCAGCGGAGCTCAATAAAAAAAGAGCGGAAAACGCCCTTGCATACGTGAAAACAGGAGGCAAAAACCCTGAATCTGCGCTGGAGCAGGTTGAGTTCGAGAATATGAACGCCGGCTGGATGAAGAAACAGAATGAGCTTATCGAACAGAGGC
>CAYMTB010000172.1:0-8108 GCA_964393225.1 uncultured Syntrophorhabdaceae bacterium | reverse complement strand
TCGCATGTGTCGAATTTTATTCTCCCTACACACCGATGCTCGATTTCCTCAAAGAATGGTTTGCGAGACACATAAAAGATACCGACATGAAAATGGGTATTTTCTTAAAAGAAAAAAGGTAACCAACCTGCCCCAAAGGGCAAGATTCAAGGTTTTTATTTTTTCCCTTTTACAAGTTTTGGCTTGGCAGGTGTTTTCAGTGCCAGATTGTCGAGGCCATATTCCCTGAATTCTTCTTCATATTTTTGGATCAGAGGGAGCTCTTTTTCGACGCGTTCTTCATCAGACATTGCTTCAACGGCTTTCGCTCCATACTTTACAACGAGATCGCGCCGTGAAAATTCGAGGACCAGTCCTTCCCACAAAGCATATTCGTGATAATCACCTATAATTTCAAGAATCTCCGTATCGCTTTCAAAATCTTCTGTGTGGAAGTATTTTTTTGATTCTTCATCGTGTTCAGCATAGTTTTCATATCCAAAATCCTTTGCCAGAGAGAATAGATATTGCACAATCTCTTCGTCCTCACCACTTGAGTCGCCTGGAACTGTATTCGCCATCCAATCTCCAAGCATAACGAGTTTCAAGAGCGCTTTATACTGTTTTTTTGTAAGACTTACCTTCATTGCTTCCTCCTTGAATATCTATTTGGCTATTACGGTTCCGGCAAGATGGAGATATTTTTGTGGTATTCTTTTAAGACCTTTTTTGCGAATGGACCGTTTGGTTCGTTGTCTCTGAAGAGCTTGCCCTTAGCCTTCTTTGAGCCCGCATTATATGCGAAAAGGACTTCATGGAGACTCTCAAAATCTTCCACCAGTTTAGATATATGATGTGTCCCGATCCGTATGTTGTGATCGGGTTCAAGTAATTCCTTTGAACCTTTGAATTCAAGCCCCTTGTTCTTTGCAATCATTTTTGCCAGGGAAGGCTTTATCTGCATCAAACCCTTTGAACCATCACGGGACGTGACGTTGTGTCTGAAATTACTCTCGACTTTTATTATTGCTAAAACGAACCGGTAGTCGAGATCATACAATCTGCACTCATCGTAAAGCGTATTTGCCATTTTTGACAATCGGTTATCGCTGAGTTTTACCTGTTTGTCTTTTAAGAAATTTACTATTGCATTGATGACTATCTCTTTATTGTCGTCACCATTGCAGAAGGCCTTTGTGGCAATGAAGTGTGTAGAAAATAAAGAAATAAAGATAAAGAGGGGTATGAGAAAAAAGATATATTTTCTTTTAATTTTCATGCGAATCTATATTCTAATACAGGCAGACGACCAATGTCAACTGTCATTTTTTAAATTTCAACGCTTGGCTGGTTGTTATTCTGTTTATGTTGCCTTATATTAACTGTATTGATTTGCGGAGGTTTTTGTAGATGGCCGAGAAGGTTGAACTGCCGATTATGGGCATGAGCTGTGCTGCATGTGCTGCCCGTATTGAAAGAGAATTAAACAAGCTTGAAAATATTAAAGAAGTGAGGGTCAATTTCCCTCTAAAAAAGGCTGTCATCATTCCTAAGAAGGATATGGAGCTCAAAGAAGTCATTTCCCTCATACGTGATATCGGGTATGACGTAGATATTGAGAGCGATGTGACGGTTAGGGCACAAAAAGAGGAGAAAGAATTAAAGAGGGCGTTTGTCTGGTCGGCATGTTTCAGCGCTGTTATCATGGTCTTTTCCATGTGGATGTTCCTGCCTTATAATAATTTTATCCTATTCCTTTTAACCCTGCCTGTGCAATTCTATTTCGGCATGAGGTTCCATAAGCCGGCCGTGCTTAATCTGAAACATTTTGCCGCGGATATGAATACTCTGATATCGGTTGGTACGTCAGCGGCCTTTTTTTACAGCGCCTTTGTAACGTTTTTCCCTCACGTTATTATGCGTGCCAATATGGAACCGCATACATACTTTGACTCCAGCGCTACTATCATCACCCTGATTCTATTCGGAAGATACCTTGAATCCAAGGCAAAGACCAGAACGTATACTGCCATTAAAATGTTATACGAATTATCCCCGAAAGAGTGTGCGCTTATCCGGGATGGAAAGGAAATAAGGGTATCTGTTGATACTCTTGAGGTGGGTGATTTCGTATTAATAAGGCCGGGCGAGAAGGTGCCTGTTGATGGTGAGGTGACAGAGGGGAGCACATATGTTGATGAGTCGATGATTACCGGTGAAAGTATCCCGGTCCACAAAGGTTTCGGTCACGAAGTCATCGGGGGGACGGTAAACGGTAAGGGCTCAGTGGTGGTAAAAGTGACGAGAATCGGGAAGGATACCGTCCTGTCCAAGGTTATCCGGCTTGTAGAGGAGGCCCAGTTTACAAAGGCCCCTGTCCAGAGACTTGCCGATCAGGTGGCGGGTGTTTTTGTGCCCATTGTTATATTGATTAGCATTGGTGCGCTTTTTGTTTGGTACATATTTGGACCTGAGCCGAAGCTGACGAATGCCCTTTTATCTTTTGTGAGCGTGCTGATTATTGCGTGTCCCTGTGCCCTGGGTCTTGCAACGCCGACGGCGATAATGGTTTCTTCAGGGGTCGGGGCTAAAAAAGGGATATTGATCAAGAGTGCAGAGGCCCTTGAACTTACCAGTAAGGCACAGTATGTGCTTTTTGACAAAACAGGGACGCTTACTGAAGGGGTAATTGAACTTGCCGATGTAGTTCCGCTCAACGGGTATTCAGAAAAGGAAATTCTGCATGCGGCCTATAATCTTGAAAAACAATCGGAACATCCCTTCTCGGAGGCGTTGAGGAGGAAAGCAGAAGAATCGAAGATTGAATCTGCAGGGGTGGATAATTTCCAGGCTATTCCGGGAAAAGGAATTAAAGGCGAAATTGATGGAAAGACTTATTTTATCGGCAATATAGCTCTTTTTGAAGAAACAGGCAAATCCCTTGATGACGGAATTGTACAGCAATATCAGGCAAAAGAAAGAGAAGACACTTCGCCTGTCATTGTGTGGAATGACGATAATCTTATGGGAATCCTTGCCTTCAGCGATACGGTGAGGGCAGAATCAAAAGGGGTGATTGACGAACTGAAAAAGATGGGTATTGAGGCGGTAATGATAACCGGCGACAGCATGGAAGGGGCAAAGACCATAAGTGCGAAGGTCGGTATCGAAAAGTATCATTACCGGATTCTCCCGGACCAGAAAGCCCATATCGTTGAAGATTTTAAAAGGAGAGGAATTACCCTCATGGTGGGAGACGGAATTAATGATGCACCATCCCTGGCGACCGCCGATGTCGGTGTTGCCATGGGGAAAGGGACGGATATTGCCATTGAGTCTGCAGATGTGGTTCTCATGAAAGGGCAGCTTTCAAAACTGATAAGTCTTATCAAGCTTTCCCGGAAGACCCTGTGGGTTATTAAAGAGAACCTTTTCTGGGCATTTATATACAATATTCTCGGTATCCCTGTTGCCTTCGGTGTGCTGTACCCTTTTTTCGGTATACGGCTTGAGCCTATGTACGGGGCGTTAGCCATGATGATCAGCTCGGTGTCTGTGGTGACCAATTCTCTGCGATTAAAGCTGTTTAAAGAATGAAAAGACTGTATCTCGTTGTTCGTATCTCGCATTTCGTTGTATCACGCTTCACGAATCACGAGTTTTTCTTAACGATTGACAAAGATGCTAAAAAGACGTATCTAAATACAGTATATAAGCCTGCAGCGGTTTGCTGACAGTTAATTGCTGAGGGCTAAAAGCTAAAACGGAGGTTATTATGAGTAATGCAAAAGCGGTGACTGATGGTGAGTTCATGGGCGTGGTTCTTGATTCAACAACGCCGGTTCTTGTAGATTTCTGGGCAACATGGTGCGGTCCGTGCCAGGCTATGGGCCCGGTCATTGATGCCATTGCTGCTGAATATGAAGGAAAAGTAACAGTTCTCAAGATGAATGTAGACGAAAACCCTGTAACCCCTGCTAAGTATGGCATCAGGGGAATACCTACGGTTATTCTTTTTGATAAAGGCGAGGTTGTTGACAGAATTATCGGCTCACAACCGAAGACGAGTGTTGTGAATCTTGTGAAGAAGGTTGTTGCCTGATATGGATGATAAGAAGAGAGAAGCCTATTTTAACAGGGTTGAACAAGAGCCTTTTGCCAGATTACTTAACATTAAGCTGAAAGAAGTAAGCGAAGGATATGCACTCTGTGAGATGGAATATACGGAGCAGATGGATAATATCTATGGCTCAGCCCATGGCGGCGCCATGTTTTCCCTCATTGACGAGGCCTTTGAAATATCGTCCAACAGCCATGACAATATTGCTGTTGCGCTCAATATGAATATTACCTATATGCGGCCTCCCAGGAAAAACACTATCCTTACAGCCGAATCAAAGGAAATCAACAGAACAAAGAAGACAGCCTCTTATTATATAACTGTGCAGGATAGCGAAAACCTGATTGCAGTCTGCCAGGCATTGGTGTTTGTTAAGGATCAGGCGATACCGTTTCTGCCTTAAAATGGTTTACTGTTTTGATTGTTCTTTCGGTGTAACGAGGATACGCGCCTTCTTTTCCTTTTCCCCTTCTACTACAACCCTGTCTTCATTGACATAATAGGTAACTGTTTCGCCTGTTAGCTTGTCCTGTCCGGAGTACACTATTACGTTTCCTTTTAATACGATCTCGCCTTTTGCATTTTCAAATATGGCCTCATTGCTTGTTGCGGTTCTTTCCTTTTTAACGATTTTTACGTTCCCCTTAGCATGAGCCTTTTCTATTTCATTGGTTTCTTCGCTCATATAGGCTTCAATCGTATCAGAAAAAATGAAAAGGTCTTCCTGTCTTGCAACAACACTTCCCTTAAAAACAACATACTTTTCCTTGTCAAAACCTTCCATCGTATCCGACACTATATCAATCGGTTTCTTTGTATCAAAGAAGGAAAGCTTGTCTTCTTTGTCTTCTTCCTGCGTCTGCTGTGTCTGTGGCTGGGCTTGAACCATCTGAGGTCTTAAATTAATATCCCTCTTCTTTTCTCCTTCAACCGGATAGAGGGGCGCGGATAGGGGCGCGTCTGCTTTTGCTAATTGGAGGGTTTTTCTTTCCCGTGCGGCAGACTTTACAAAAAGACTTTTTGGATATTGGGTTCTCAGAATATTAGCGAAATATTCGCCCTTTTCCATTTCACCGAGCGCTCTGTAGGACATGCTGATGTAGTAAAGCGCTTTATCTGCTCCGTTCATATCGGGGTATTTTTTTAGAAAGTACTCAAGCCTTATGATGGCGGCGTTGTATTTGAAAGTTTTGTAATAAAACTCGCCGACATATACCTCACGGTCGGCAAGTTTTTGTGTCAATTGTTTCATTTTTATATCCACGACTTGTGCATAACTGCTCGCAGGGAATCTATTTTTCAGATATGCGAACTTTTCTAAGGCCTTTAAAGTATAAGCCTGGTCACGGTCAGGGGACAGGGATAATCTTTCATAACATTCCCCCGACTTAATGAGCACATAAGGTGCATTTTCGTCTTGAGGGTGAGCACTCAAAAAGTCCTCATATACCCCTGAAGCCAGTATATATTCTTTTTTTTCAAAATATACATCCCCAAGCTTTACCGAAGCGACAAACGAGATTGGATCAAAGGGATAGTTTTCCCGTATTGCAGAAAAGTTTGCTATAGCCTTATCATATTTTTTCTGCTTCATGAAATTGACGCCTTCTACGTAAAGATCGCCCGGATTGCCCGTCTTTTTTACAGTTTTGGAGCTGCAGGATACGAGCAGAAGGCATGATATTAAAAGTATAATAAGCTTTTGCATGCTTAATTATAACAGAAGAAAATTAATTATGCTATCCTTAAAGTATTGTGGAAATACGGAGAGCTATAGAGAAAGGATTAGATTATTTCAACATACAGTATAACGATGAGATTTTAATAAAACTATGTTTTTACGTAGAGGAACTCGGGAAGTGGAATGAGCATATCAACCTTACCGGTATTAAAAGCCCGCTATCTATCGTTGGAATACTCCTCTATGACGCATTTTTTATGTTCAGCAGAGTGAAGGAGAACAGGGTCATTCTCGATATGGGTTCAGGGAACGGAATCCTTGCCATCTCCATTAACATATTAGGCGAAACATACGAGCCGCAGGAAGTGTTTTCTGTAGATAAGAGTCTTAAGAAGATTCAATTTCAAAGGCATATCAAACGAAGTCTTAATTTGAAAATGTTCGCCCCTGTCCAGGGAAGAATTGAAATGCTCGAGCCCATAGGGGTTGATGCGCTTGCTGCAAAAGGGTTTGGAACCGCCGATGAAATCATTGAAAGTGGAGGCAGGCATTTGAAGCAGGGCGGGCGGGCCTTTATTGTGAAAGGGAAAAATGAAGTACCCCGGGATATTGCAGGCTTTTATCTGGAGGAAGATACACTATACAGTCTTCCTGAAAGAGAAAGGGTGTACAGGCTTTTTGTTTATCAAAAAATCTGATTACAGCTCGTCTTCTCCTATCTCTTTGAGTGCTATGAAATATTTTTTTATATTTTTATTGTATTCAACGAGTTTTACGTCGAATTCTCCGGTTTGTCCTGCCTCAAGTGCCATAATATCGAAATATGTATTTATCGCTCTGCCGCCGGCATCCATTAAATGTACGGCAACATTGATCAGCATTTCTCTCTCGGCAGTGTTCCTGATCTTCCCGACTATCTTAGCCCGGAACGGTAATGTTGTTTGTGCACAGCAGCCCGGTGGAGAAAGAAAAAAGGTTTGCCCCTTCAGCTCAAGGCCATCGGGGAGTGTTGCGCCGGTGTAATCAGGTATTTCTATCGTATATTCATCCATGTTAGAAGCCGTGATCCGTGACTCGTAATTCGTAATTCGTGATGTTCTGCCTTCGGCAGGATTAAGGCTTACGTAATTGGTTTTTACTACTATTTACCATTCACGAATCACCATTCACGGTTTTTAGTATACCAAATTTTTCGCTGTCGTTGACATGCAAATTTTTTTTCTATAGAGTAGTGTAAACTGTTATGGTCAAAATTGGCGTCATCTCTGATACCCACCTTGATAGAGTTTCTGATGAGTTTAAAAACGTAATGGAAAAGATTTTTCACGATGCTGATATGATAATTCATTCAGGCGATATGACAAGCCGAACGGTCTACGACTATCTTTCGAATTGGGACCTGAGGGCCGTGAGAGGAAATATGGATGATTTCGACTTACGGGACATCCTCCCTGAAAAAAGAGTTGAAGAGATAGGCGGGAAGAAGATAGGAATTATGCACGGGAGAGGTTCACCTTACGGATTAAGCGATCTTGTTTTTAAAGAGTTCCAGAATGTTGATATTATTGTTTTTGGACATTCCCATGTACCTTTCCGTAAGAGAAAAGGGAATGTGGAAATGTTTAATCCCGGCGCTTTTAAAGGTTCTTCCGGGCAGGCAGGTACTTTTGGGATGATAGAAATCGGCGAAGAAGTGAGATTAACACATATAAAAGTGAGTTGAGTGAGTTGAGTAAGTTGAGTGAGTTGAGTAAGTTGAGTAAGGTGAGTAAGTTTCCCCACTCAACTCACTCAACCACTTAACTGATTTTTACGGGTGTATTAAATATGGATACCATTTACCTTTCATTTATCTGGCATATGCATCAACCTTATTACAAGAATTTGTATACAGGAGAGTACCTCCTTCCCTGGGTTCTGCTGCATGGTACAAAAGACTATTTTGATATGCCTTATTTATTAAAGGATTTCAATGGGTTGAAGCAGAACTTTAACCTTGTTCCTTCATTACTGCTGCAACTTATTGATTATGAAGAATTAAATGTAAAAGATAAATATGTTGAGATATTCAAAAAGACACCGAAAGACCTGACAGATTCCGAAAAAGTCTACCTGTTAATGAATTTCTTTAATGCACACTGGGACAACATGATCAAGCCGTTCCCGCGGTACTTTGAGCTTTTGAGAAAGCGCGGTTTTTATTACCCCAAAGAAGATATCAGCAAGATAAAGAGTTATTTTACGGATGAGGATTTTCGCGACATACAGGTACTATTTTTCCTTTCCTGGATAGATCCTCTATTCTATGAGATGTATGAAAGCCTGAAA
>CAYMTB010000171.1:0-8118 GCA_964393225.1 uncultured Syntrophorhabdaceae bacterium | reverse complement strand
TCTTCGCCGATGATTTTCCATTCCGCCCCTTTTTTCTGGAGATAGAGCACCTTAAGGGAGTTATCTGAAAAGTTATCGGAAGAGTATTTTTGATAAAACCTGACAATGACGACCGTTCCACCAGATTCAGGCGAGAGGAAAATGCATGGTTTTTCAATATCAATACGTATAAACCGCTTTGTTTTATTAACTTTTTCTTTGATCTGTTTAAAGGCATTTAAGCTTTCTCTCTGATTGCCGAGAAAGTCGTTAGAATAATGGTAGAGCAGTCTTTCTGTATTGATGCTTTCCCATGACTGTTTCCATGAATCGAGGAAAGACTTTATCTCTATCTGTATGTTTTCCCGGACAGCGCTGTCAATATAATCGATTTTCCTGACTATCACAAAAGGTGCTCCATTTTGCCTGATGATCGCGTGAATCTCCTTCAGGGAGTCATTTCCAACAGCAATCCCGAGTTTTGTGTTTTCCGCGTCGCTGCTCAGCCCTTTATTTTTTGAATGTCCATGAAACCATATCCACCCGTCTTTTTTGCCCTCTTTAAAATTGAGGAGGTTCGGGAAGTTCAGGACATAGGCCCCATAACCATAGACAGGACGAATGCCGTCACTCGGGATAAATTTTGTGAAGAAAAAAACACCTTCAGGGATAGATGGGTCTTCGTAATGCTGGTTATAACTGTGAATTTTTCCAATGACACAGGGGAAGGATTTCAGAAGATCGAAGCCGGAATTCCCCTTTTTGTAAAGCTGGATTGTTTTGGTATCCTTTTCGCAGATGAGGGCATATTCCCCTGGTTCAGCAGAGATGAGACATGAGAGGCCGGAGGATGGAGATGTTTTCGAAGGAGTTGCTATTGGCTTTGATGTTATTGGTATTTCTGCAGTTTTTACTTGAGATGCCTTTTTCCGGGAGGAATCCATCATCTTATGAATTACATCAGTGTAAAAGAATGCGAATACAAGGCAGAGAAACAGGAAAACAATGATACCGAGCGGAATGAAATATTTTCTGCCCTGCTTTGCCCCTGAGCCTGTCTGTTTCAGGAATATGATGCTCTCATCATTGATGACACTTTCCACGGTTTTCTCATCCACAATATTTTTTGACTGGGAGTAAAGGACGAGCAGGCACCTGTCGCAAATCATATTGATGAGCCTCGGACAGCCCTGCGATGTATTGAATATAAGATCCACCGCTCCATCAGAGAACTGAAGGGAACCCTTGGAGCCGGCCTTATAAAGTCTGAAATTTATGTATGCCCTTGTTTCTTTATGTGAAAAATTTTTGAGTTTATATACGACAGTGATTCTCTGAGACAGATTTTTCATGTCCGGTTTGTGTAATGTATCCATAAATTCAGTCTGGGCGAATAGAACCGTGTGGAGAATCTTTTCTTTTTCGGTTTCGATGTTTGAGAGGATTCTAATCAATTCCAGCAAGTTACGGGAGAGGACCTGCGATTCATCTATGACAAGGATCGTGTCTTTGCCTTTTTTATGTTCTTCAATGAAAAAATTGCTCAGGCCGTCAAGAAGACTCTTTTTTGATGAGTCTTCCCAGGAAATGCCAAGCTCTCCCATAATCTCTTTTATGAATTCCGCTTCATCCATTATAGGATTAAGAATAATGGCGGTGTTATAAAGGGTTTTATCGAGAGAGTTAAGGAACATCCTGGAGAGAATTGTCTTGCCGCTGCCTACTTCGCCATAAATGAGGGCAATCCCTTCTCTCTGCCCGAGAAAGAATTTAAGGTGTTCCAGGGCTTCCCTGTGTGTCTCAGATTCGAAATAGAAATCAGTATCAGGTGTGAGGCCGAAGGGCTTTTCTGAAAGTCCGAGGTAATCGAGGTATGGAATTTCCATGAATTAAATCAATTTTATTTTTTTTGGATACAATATGCAATCATTATTTCAACTTATCAGATATTTATGTATAATGATCCTATATGGTGCTTTCCATCATAATCCCCGCTTATAATGAGAGAAATTTTATCGAGGAAGCCATCCGGAGGGTTATGGATGCGCCTTACGATAAAGAAATTATCATTGTCGATGACGGGTCAACGGATGGAACGAGGGAAGTTCTAAAAAAAATTTTGAATTTTGAATTTCGAATTTTGAATTTCGATAGCGAAAAACAAAACCTTTCGATACCAACCTTCCATGATGAAGTCAAAGTGATCTTCCATGAAAAAAATATGGGGAAAGGTGGGGCGGTAAGGACCGGTGTCGGCGCTGCCAGCGGGGATATTATTCTTATCCAGGATGCAGACCTTGAGTATGACCCCAAGGATTACCCTACGCTGCTCGAACCTATCCTTGAGGGCAAAGCGGATGTAGTTTATGGTTCGAGGTTTCTGGGGGGTACTCACAGGGTGCACTATTTCTGGCATTATATGGGCAACATGCTCATTACCCTAGTGTCCAATATGGCTACGGATCTGAACCTTACCGATATGGAGACAGGCTATAAAGCCTTCAAGAGAGAAGTTTTTCAAGGCATTGAGATCAAATCAAACAGATTCGGGTTCGAACCTGAAATTACCGCCAAGGTTGCGAGAAAGGGTTGTATAGTCTACGAAGTTCCCATCTCCTATTATGGAAGGAGTTACGCAGAAGGCAAGAAGATTACCTGGAAAGACGGGGTAAAGGCGGTATTTACCATACTGAAGTATAAATGGTTCAGTAAATGATAGCGTAGAGCGTAGAGCGCATAGCGTAGAGGGAATTACGAATAGGGAAAGGCCGAAGTTACGAAGTTACGAAGATGCTAAGATAGGGAAAAGAGGGAAGGGGGAAGGCAGGAAAAACAGAAGGTTAGAAGGTTGGAGGGTTGGCTAAACATCCAAACATCTTCAATGCTGATTGACTTTTATTGTAACCGGTTGTATATTCATTGTAGATACATGTGGAGGTAGCATTATGCGTGTATGTATTCAAAAATGGGGCAACAGCCTGGCTCTCCGTATTCCGAGGTCCATGGCAATGGAATCGAGTATCGAGCAAGGTTCGTATGTGGATATACAGTCAGTTGATGGAAAATTAGTGATCAACCCGGTGAAAGAAACTGAATATAAACTTGAAGATTTGCTGGAAAAGGTATCGGAAACAAATATCCATTTTGAAATTGATACAGGTAATCCTGTAGGAAAGGAGCTATGGTAACATCTGCGGGATATGTTCCTGATCGTGGTGATGCTGTTTTCATTAATATGAGTCCTCATGCTGGACACGAACAAGCGGGAAGGCGGCCGGCAGTGGTTATAACACCTCTTTCATACAATCGAAAGGTCGGTCTTGCAGTATTCTGCCCGGTTACGAGCCAGATAAAAAAATATCCCTTTGAAGTTATCATCCCGATAGACCTGAAAATTAAAGGCGTTGTGCTTTCCGATCAGGTGAAAAGTCTTGATTGGAAGGCAAGAAAAGCCGAGTTTATATGTACGTTGCCCGATGAAGTTGTCAGGGAGATATTGAGGAAAGCAAATACGTTGATGAAGGCTGAAGGCTGAAGGTGAAAGGCTGAAGTTACGAAGATGCGAGGATGCGAAGATAGAGCAAATGGTAAAGATTAAAAAACAAAAAGGATATAACTCTACGCTCTACGCTCTACGCTCTACGCTCGATCACAAGGGTTTTACCCTCATCGAGCTTATCATCGTTATCATCCTTGCCGGTATTCTTGTTGCTGCAATTGCAGTAAGAATATCGCTTACTCCGTCCCAGACTGCCAATATCACTGCTGTAGACCAGGCGGTTGCCGATATTCAGTATGTACAGATGCTTGCCCTGGGAAACAGGAGCAACAGGAGTATTGTATTCACCAGCGGTTCCGCAGTCTACACGATACAAAACAGCAGCGGCGTAACAATTGAAACAAAAACACTTCCCAGCGGCACAACAGCAGGTACCAGCGTGACGTTTACCTTTAACTCCTTAGGTGAATTGACCGGAGGCTCAGATCAGACCCTTTCGCTGGGGGGACGCACGATCACTGTGTATCGAATAACAGGCAAGGTGAGTGCACCGTGAAAAGGCAGAAGGTTAGAAGGTTAGAGGGTTAGAAGGTTGGCTAAACATCCAAACATCCAAACATCTAATCATCCGAGAAGGCAGGGGTCGAGGGTCAGGGGTCAGAAGTCAGAAGACAGAAGACAGAGGTCAAGGGTCTTTAACTCAAAACTCAACACTCAAAACTCAAAACTGCATTCAAGGGGTTTTACTCTTATCGAACTCATCATCTTCATCATCATTGCCGGTATATTTCTCCCGGCAACATTCGTGGCCTTCTCTTCTGCCATGAAGCAGGGGACACAGCCCGAAGACTATACGAGGGGGATGCTCCTCACAGAGCAGACGATGGAGCTTGGGATAAAAAGAGGGTATACCCAGCTTGTGTCGGATGTGGCAGCGCCTCCAACATGCGCTACTGTTATCGGTGTTTCTATTCCGGCAGGATATAGCTGTACCTTTACGCCATCGTTTATTACGTCTCTCGGCGGCCTTTCACTATCATCGAATAATTATGTTCAAATTGCTGTTTCAGTCACAACGCCTCAGGGCAATACATTTTCATCAACCGGGATGGTTACCAATCATGGGTTCTAAAATGAACAGAGGCTTTACCTTGATAGAGATGATAATAACCATCGTGGTCCTCGGCATACTGGGTGTTTTCACCTTTGCCTTTTTCGGCAACTACGTGAGTACGTACACGCAGATGCGTGACAGACGGAACCTGCACCAGGAGGCGGTATATATCATTGAAAGGATATCGAGAGAATTACGGGATGCTACAACAGCCACCTCTACAAGCCACTCCATTTCTTTCACGATACCAAGCCCGGGCACACCCGCAGATACAAGTACTACCATTACATATACCCTCTCGGGAACACAGCTAACAAGAACAGGGAATATCTCGGGGGCTATCCTTATGGGGGATAGTATGGATTCCACAAATGGCTTAACTGTCTCGACCCCGGTAACGAATTGCTATCGTATTACCGTACAGCGCGGCACAGAATCTTACACAACAGCAGTGTGTCCGAAAAATATCCCGTCAGCATCATCAGGATTCGGGGGGAATTATGCAGACGTTTTTTAATAATAGAGGTATTTCCCTTGTTGTGCTGATTGTCATCATGCTGGGCATCGGCCTTATCGGCGGAGGGGTTGCGTCAATAATGATGTCAAAACAGAAGAGCTACCCCTTTGCGCTGAATAGTTTCAAAGCCTATGAGATTGCCAATGCCGGGGCGGAATTTGCCATTGGGTATTGCAAGAACGAAAGCAGCTCTAACTGCCAGACTAACATAAAAGGTTCAAATTTTACGGCGAGTTTTGGCGGAGGGGGAGGGAGTTTTACAACGAGTTATAACTCCGGCACTGATACCCTTACCTCTACGGGCACATACAGCGGCGTGACGCGGCAGGTACAGATAGTCAGTTTTTCCACTTATGTACCACCGTCACATGATTTGAGTTCCGAAGATCCTGCATTTATTGCCAGCCTTTCACCTGTGGAATCGCAAGGTGGCCAAGTGATCACCGTGAAACCGACCGGTTTAATAAGCCTTGGTAAGATGGGGACAGAAACATTCGGCGCTGTCTGGTATGGCGGTACCGGAGCTACCGGAGCTCCCGGGAATTGTGTTTTGGGGAGTTGTGATTTTGCAAAAGGTTTCAGGGCGTATTTCGTCTTTCAGTTTGCCACCGGTTCAACCGGTGACGGGTTTACCTTTGCCGTAATTAGCGGAAACACTGGTTATAACAATGCAGGCTCTGTTGGAGGGGACACCAGCATGGGAGAGCTTATGGCATATGGCGGTGATTCAAGAAAGTATAGCCCCAATACTCCTGCTCAAAATAACATATCTACATTTGCTGATCACAAGGGTATGGGTATAGTGCCGCCAAAATTTGCCACTGAATTTGATATTTATTACAATGGCGCTGGCGCGGTTTGTTCGGGTGCAGGCAGCAGGCTTGACAAAGCAGATCAATACCAGCATATGGCCTATGTTTTTTGGGGGGATAATAGTATAATGGGTTGCTCGCCGGAGGATACTTCAAACTATCTGGAATGGATGCCATCGATGTCATATGCTTTAAACGCGGTTGTTTCCCCCACAACTCCAAATGGAAGTATCTATAGGGCTATCATCGCAGGAGCAAGTGCTTCACCTACACCAACTCAACCCATTCCCGAGCCTGCCTGGCCGGCAAGAGGGTCAGGTGGTGCTGTCACTGAAAGCTGCACGACCTCTCCTTGTGTACAATGGCAGGAGGTTTCGTGGATGAAGAATACACCCTTCGTTGTGGGAGACACTGTCGCACCCTCTACCGCCAATGGACGTTTTTATAGATGTACTAAGGCAACGGGGAAAGCTCCTAAAAGTGGCAATAATGAGCCAACATGGTGTACGGTAAATAGTTGCAAAGTCAGTGACGGCAATTTGGAGTGGACTGAATTGAGCCCCACATTTGTTGCTTCACCCCCCGGCAACTCAAAAACCTATGACGACAACAGGCACACCGCCGGTAGTGTAACGATTGATACGAACCTTACTACTACTACTACTGGCCATACAAACGCGACGTCGAGCAACAGTTACTACACGAGCCCTACCAACCCAACGGCCTGGCTGGCAAATCCCTCTACCGCGAATCCTACATATGCCTATAGGATGGAGGTTGTCCGGAGTAATGCAGCAGGAACCTATAGTATCAAATCATGGATTAAGCAATGCACCGATGTAACCTCAAAACCCCCCACATGGACTGCATCTACCGCATACGCAATCGGCGGCAAGGTTAAACCCACAACAAACTACGGTTATTATTATACCGCTCAGACGGCCGGAACAAGCGGCTCAACTGAACCTGCCTGGACTGGAAGAGGGACGACGGTCACCGACGGAACAGTTACGTGGGTACCTGTCCCAATGACCGATTGTGATATGTATACCAATACAAATTTTGGTAATACAAGGTCAGATTATACCGACGATACTCCAACATTAAATAGGACAATTACTTTGGATTCAACATACAATACTGCGTTCATTAAATTCCTTTTTGGCTGGACGGTGGCCACGGGTGCAGCAACACAGATAGCGGATGTCTGGAAATTCGGGCTGAGTTTTATACCGTAAGCCCCCTGAAAGCTGAAAGGTGAAAAGACAGGGAAGGGTAGTTGGGTAAGTTGAGTGGGTTGAGTATGGGGAAAGGGGAAAGAGGCGACTTAGCCCCGGCCAAGACCGACTTCAACCAGAATACACTTCCCAGGAATTCATAGCAACAGTTGCTATGACTCTCAAAATCGCTGGAAAGTCAATACGGACGCTGTATAACGGCACTTCACTTTTAAAACTTTCTCCTGAGATTCTGATGGGAAATGTGTAACGCGAAATGGGAAAGTGGGAGAAAAGCCCGGCGCAGATAAACATTTGTGTTCACAGTGAACACAACTTTTAAAATGGTAATAACGCTAATAATTCAAATGCATTAGCGATCATCTATCACCAATAGAAAAAAACGAGGGTCAAATCTTTATTCTTGACATTAGAAGGAAATTGTAGGAAATTCGGGCTGAGTTTTATACCGTAAGCCCCCTAAAAGGTGAAAGGTGAAAAGACAGGGAAAGGCAGTTGAGTAAGTTGAGTGGGTTGAGTATAGGGAAAGGGGAAAGAGGCAAACAAGATATGAAGTTGCGCCCGCCAGTCGGCAGACAGGTAACTCGGGTTTTTTCTTTACAAGCCCTTATTATACAGGTAAACTAAGTCCATGAAACTAAATCCTATGAGGTGTTCCATGCAAACCATCAACATACATGAAGCGAAGACGCACCTTTCACGACTGGTCGATGAGGCTGCAAAAGGAAATACTTTTATCATTGCCAAGGCGGGAAAGCCTATGGTCAAGGTTATGCCGTTATCCGAAGGGGAGCTGGAAGTAGCTGAAAAGTTGGGGTTTATGTCGGGTGAGATTTCTGTGCCGGACGATTTTGATTCTCTTGCGGCAACGGAGATGATCAGACTTTTTGAAGGAAAGCCCTTATGAAGCTGCTCCTGGACACGCACATTGTCCTGTGGGCTGCAGGGCAGCCGGAAAA
>CAYMTB010000170.1:0-8260 GCA_964393225.1 uncultured Syntrophorhabdaceae bacterium | reverse complement strand
AGTTTTTTATCCCTGTTATCCAAAGGGCTGAAATGCTTGCCGAGCTGATGAGGATGAAATTCAGCATTGCTGTGGCAGGCGCCCACGGTAAAACAACGACAACATCAATCGTTTCCACTATCCTCGGCTATGCAGGCATGGATCCCACGTGTGTGATAGGCGGGAAATTAAATAGTCTCGGCAGCAATGCAAAGCTCGGTGACAGCCGGTATCTTGTTGCAGAGGCTGATGAAAGCGACGGCACATTTCTCCTCCTCTACCCTACTATCGCGGTGGTAACCAATATAGACATGGAGCATCTTGATTTCTACAAAGACATGAATGAAATAAAGGCTGCCTTCCTCGCGTTTCTCAATAAGGTACCATTTTACGGACTCGATATTATCTGCATCGATAACCCGAACATTCAGGCCCTCATCCCTTATTTAAAGAGACGGTATATGACATATGGTTTCTCGAAACAGGCCGACTTGAGGGCAGAAAACGTTGTGCATGAAGGGTTCGAAACAAGATTTACGGTTCTCTACAAAGGGGAAGAGCTCGGTGAAGTGGCTGCATCCCTCCAGGGATCACATAACGTAGCCAATGCCCTTGCTGCATGCGGAGTTGGCTTAGAGCTTGACATACCATTCCAGACTATTCGGGAAGCCATGAAGACCTTCTCGGGCATACAGAGACGGCTCGAAATAAAATGGAGCGGCGATATAACTCTCATTGATGACTACGGTCATCATCCTACCGAAATAAAGGCTACGCTTTCGGCAATACGAAAAACGGGAAAAGGGAGGGTTATTGTGGCCTTCCAGCCCCACAGATACACAAGAACAAAGGCCCTCATGGATGAATTCATTACTTCATTCAATGAAGCCGATATCCTTATCGTCACAGAAATTTATCCTGCCTCTGAAGAAAAGATTGAAGGCATAACAGGCATGCTCCTTGCTGAGAAGATCAGGACGAGCGGTCATAAGCATGTGATCTTTGCCCCGACGAAAGAGGATGCGAAAGACAGGATTTTAGAAGCTGCCCGCAGTGGGGATGTTGTTGTTACCCTCGGCGCAGGCGATATTACCAAGATATGCGAAAAGCTTGTGGAAGAATGGAAAACAAAAGCAGGAGAATAAACGGTGCAGAAACCGGAAAACTGGGGAATAAAAGGGGCGGTATTGCAGAATGTCCCCATGAAACGATACACCTCAATGAGGGTGGGCGGCCCTGTCAGTTATCTGATTTATCCGTTAAACGAAGGAGACCTGCTAAATACGATAAGGGTTTTGCAGAATGAGCATATCAGGTACCGGTTTGTCGGTAATGCTACAAACATTATTGTCAACGATAGAGGTCTTGGAGAAGCAATGGTAAGGATAACGAGAATGCGGTCCTCTCATCATAAAAAGGTAAAGGATGGGGCACTTGTTGATGTTTCAGGAGGGGTATCCCTTAAGAGGTTTATTAAAGATAACGCCCAAAAAGGGCTTGCGGGACTTGAAAGACTTTACTGGATACCTGGTACTGTGGGCGGTGGGATTAAAATGAACGCAGGGAGTTTCGGCGCCTCTATTTCAGATGTTTTAGAGAGGGTACGCATTGTGGATAATAATGGAAAGGCAACCTTTCTTACAAAAAAGGATCTATCGTTTGACTACAGAACATCACCGATAAAACCCTCTGAATGCATAGTGAGTGCTACCTTTTACCTGAAAAACAGGGATAAAAAGGAGATAGCTGCCGATATGGACTATGTCTATACAGAAAGAAGGAAGCGGCACCCCATGGAGTATCCTTCATCGGGCTCCATCTTTAAAAGCGTCAACGGGGAACCTGCATGGCAGTTTGTTGAAAAAGCGGGATTAAAGGGTTTCAGGATAGGTGATGCCTGTGTGTCGGAAAAACATACTAATTTCATTGTAAATGCAGGTCATGCAACAGCACAGGATATAAAGATGCTCATTGATACAATAAAAAAAGAGGTTTTTGAAAAGATCGGCATTTTGCTGAGCGAAGAGGTTGAGCTCTGGGGGTTTGATGAATAGAGAACAGCGGTCAGTTATCAGCGGTCAGCAGAATCAAATGCAGTTTAAACGGCTCGAACCGGTAACTTGCATGACGAAACGTGAAAGGTAAACTATGACTAAAATTGGCAAAAACATACGGGATAAAAAGATAGGCGTGCTGATGGGCGGGAAATCCTCTGAACGGGAGATCTCCCTGAAAAGCGGCAGCGCTGTACTTCAGAGTTTGCTGAAAAGCGGGTATAAAGCGGTGGGGATAGATGTAAACACTGACCTCGTGGGAAGATTGGAGAAAGAAAAGGTTGAAGCGGTATTTATTGCCCTTCACGGGAAATGGGGAGAGGATGGCACTGTCCAGGGGCTTCTCGAAATGGTTGGCATCCCCTATACCGGCTCAGGTGTCCTTGGTTCATCGATCTCGCTGGATAAGGTGCTTATGAAACTTATCCTTAACGGTTTAAGGATTCCCACACCGGCATATGTTATCTGTGACAGTGTGAAGACCCCGAAGTTCTCTGTTCCTTTTGTTGTGAAACCTGCCAACGAAGGCTCCACCATCGGTATATCCATTGTGCGTAAAAAAGGAGAAGCAGCAAAGGCCATCGAGCAGGCATTGAAATATGATAAAAAGGTTTTGATCGAAAAATATATCGAAGGTGGTGAGATAACAGTGGGGATAGTAAACAGAGAGACCCTGCCCGTTATTCAGGTAAAACCATTAAAAGGGTTTTATGATTTTGAATCAAAGTATACAAAGGGCATGACAGAATATATTGTTCCCGCCCGGATAACGAAAACTGTGGAGAAAAGCGCGCGGGTTTTTGCATCCGAAGTATACAAGGCCTTTGAACTTTCAGGTTGTGCAAGGATTGATATGATTGTGGATAATGGCGTGCCTCAGGTAATTGATATTAATACATCACCTGGCATGACTGAAACATCATTGGTGCCCAAGGCATGGGCTCATCTGGGAAAAACATTCGATGAGCTTGTAGAAGAGATAGTAAGGGGGGCCTCCTTAAAGACATGAAAAAGATTCTTTCCATGTGTTTTATCATACCTGTGTGTATACTGTCCATGTTCACACTGGTATATATCTTATCTAAAGAAGAGCCGTTCTTCTTCATAAAAAACATAAGAATAAACGGGAACGAGCAGCTGAAGGACGGGGACATTATGGGCAGGATAACCCCTTACCTGAAAGAGACCTTATTCAGTGTTGATGCTTCAAAGATGCAGGAAGCCATCATTTCACACCCCTTTGTCCGGGAGGTAAGGATAAAAAGGATTTACCCCTTTTCCATTATTATCGATGTAAAAGAAAAGAAGCCCTCCGCCCTGTGGGTAAATACCAGCGGAGGAGTAAATGTCCTTGATGAAAATGGAGAGCCTTACAAGCAACTCGCAAGAAGCGACATCAGGGGAATGTTTATTATCAATGCAAAAGAGAAGACCGACGTTAAGAGCCTTTACAAGGAAGTCAATGTCTGGTTTGCTGAAGGGGTAATAAAAAAAGATGCTGTATCCGAAGTGGCGTATAATGATGGAAACATCACCATTTTCGGTATGGGCGACGGGGTAGAGATTATACTCGGCAAGGAAGACCAGAAGGAACGTTTGAAAAGGGCGGTTGCCGTTCTTGAAGATGCAAAAAAGAGGGGACTTCTCATTAAGTGTATCGATGCGAGATTCGAAAGAGGCGCAATCATCCAGGAAAGGAAGGGGTAACATGGTGAGAGAAGACGAACTGCTGGTAGGCCTTGACGTAGGAACTACGAAGATATGCGTTGTTGTGGGAAGAATAGCAGAAGGAAAGGTCAATATCATAGGCATCGGGTCTCATCCTTCCACGGGTTTACGAAAAGGAGTTGTGGTGAATATGGACAGTACTGTTAATTCAATCAAAAAAGCGGTTGAAGAGGCGGAATTGATGGCGGGCATGAAGATCGAATCCTGCATGGCAGGAATCGGCGGTGCTCACATTAAAAGCTTCAACAGTAACGGTGTAGTGGCCATCAAGGAAAAGGAAGTAAAACTTGACGATATCACGAGGGCGATCGATGCAGCAAAGGCAGTGGCCATACCTGCGGACAGGGAGATTCTCCACGTTATACCGCAGGAATTCATTGTTGATGACCAGGATGGGATCAGGGACCCCATAGGGATTACCGGGGTCAGACTCGAAGTAAAGGTACACATCGTTACGGGCAGTGTTTCGTCAGCACAGAATATCATTAAATGCTGCAGCCTCGGAGGGTTGTCAGTGGATGACATTATCCTCGGACAGCTTGCTTCGGCGGAGGCTGTATTAACGCCCGAGGAAAAAGAGATTGGCGTTGGCCTTGTCGATATGGGCGGCGGCACATGTGACCTCGCAGTTTTTTTAAACGGAAGTATCAAATATACATCTGTTTTACCCTTTGGAGGAAGCAATATCACAAACGACATAGCCATCGGCCTGAGGACCCCACTCGACGATGCTGAAAAAATCAAGAAAAAATACGGCTGCGCTTTCTCAAACATGATAGGATCCAACGAAACAATTGATGTCCCAAGTGTTGGAGGGCGGAAACCCAGAACTCTTATGCGCAAAACACTCGCAGACATAATAGAGCCAAGGGTTGAAGAAATTGCATCAATGATTTACGATGAGATTAAGAAATCAGGATCAGAAAAACTCCTCGCGTCAGGTATGGTGCTCACAGGGGGATGTGCAAACCTTGAAGGTATCCCTGAACTGGCTGAAAACATTTTTAATCTGCCTACGAGGAGAGGGTCTCCCATGGGTGTCGGCGGTCTCGTAGATGTGGTGAATAACCCCATTTATGCCACAGGGGTGGGGCTTCTCATTTATGGTTTTAAAAACGTGAAGATTAAGAAAGGGCGGTACGAAGGGAGAAAAAAGTTTAAGAAGCTGGTGGATAGCAAAAAATTACTCAACAGAATGAGAGAATGGTTTAAAGAAATCTTTTAGGGAGGTGCGAGGTGAGCAAAATGTTTTACATGGACGAGAGCAGCGGGTTTTCGGCAAAATTAAAGGTTGTTGGTATTGGAGGCGGCGGATGTAATGCATTAAACAATATGGTTGATGCCAACGTTCAGGGGGTCGAATTCATAGCGGTTAATACCGATATAAAGTCGCTGAGCATGTGCAGGTCGCCGGTAAAAATTCAGATCGGGAGCAAACTCACCAGAGGTCTTGGTGCAGGTGCAGATCCTGAGGTTGGGAAAAAAGCGGCGCAGGAGGACATTGATAAGATTACAGAGCATTTGAAAGGCTCCGATATGGTCTTTATCACATGCGGCCTCGGAGGCGGGACCGGTACAGGTGCGTCTACGGTAGTTTCTGAGATATCGAAGGAGCTTGGCGCCCTCACCGTGGCAATTGTTACAAAGCCCTTTGCCTTTGAGGGAAAGGACAGGATGGTCCAGGCTGAGCACGGCGTTGCCCAGCTCAAAACGCGGGTAGACTCGCTGATTACTATCCCGAATCAGCGGCTTCTATCTATTGGTGGTAAACATATGACCATCATGGAGGCCTTTTTAAAGGCAGACGAGGTGCTTCTCAATGCCGTGCGGAGCATATCAGACCTTATCGTAGGTTCCGGCCATGTTGTCGTTGATTTTGCTGATGTAAAAACAATTATGAGCGAGAGAGGAATGGCCATTATGGGTATTGGTGAGTCATCCGGAGAAAGCAGGGCCCGTGAAGCTGCCCAGAAGGCCATATCAAGTCCGCTCCTTGAAGACATCTCAATCCATGGCGCAAGGGGTGTTCTGATTAATGTAACAGGAAATAAAGACATGACGCTGCATGAAGTCCATGAAGCCTCATCGTTAATACAGGAACAGGCGCACGAGGATGCAAAGATCATTTGGGGACTCGTCTATGATGATGCCATGGATGATGCCATGAGGATAACGGTAATTGCCACCGGTTTCGAGGAAAGGGTTGTTGTAGATGAGGATTCTGTTCACGATTTCAGCAGAAGCAAACTTTTCGAGGATCAGGAAGTGCCGCCTTTTATAAAGAAAAAGGTTGTCGTTGATTATAAAGAGATAAAGGCAAAAAGTGACAATATTGATATCGACGATGATAGATACGATATCCCGACCTTTCTAAGGAAGCAGGCAGACTGAGGGAAGGCGGGAGGGTAGGGATTAAGGATTAAAGGGTATGGATTTCGGATGATTGGAAGGTTGGATGTTTGGATGATTAGCTAAACCTCTAACCCTCTAACATCAATCACTAATCCTGCATTTAATAAGGGTGTGTTTGTGAGGGATTATCCGACACCGATGGTGATTCTATCCGAAATAAATGGTTTTATTCGAACAGGGCTTTTGAAAAATCGTTTGCATTGAATGGTATGAGGTCTTCGAATTGCTCACCCACACCTACATATCTTATCGGTATCTTTAAGAGATGGGCGATGGGGAGAATAAATCCTCCTTTTGCTGTCCCATCAAGTTTAGTTATGACAATACCGGTGACATCCAGCGCTTCATTGAACGTCCTGGCCTGGGCAATGACATTCTGCCCGTTCGTTGCATCTACGATAAGCAGGATTTCATGGGGTGCACCGTCCATCTCTTTCCCCACAACACGCTTTATTTTTTTCATCTCTTCCATGAGATTGGCTTTCGTATGCAGTCTGCCGGCAGTATCAAGGATAAGCACATCTACGTCTCTCGCCTTTGCAGCCTTTGTGGCATCATAGGCAACTGCGGCGGGGTCTGAACCTTCCTTGTGCTTTACAACATCGATGTTGAGTCTTTTCGCCCATTCCTCAAGCTGTTCTATAGCTGCAGCCCTGAACGTATCACAGGCGCCCAGCAAAACGCTTTTCCCGGATTCCTTATATGTTCTCGCAATCTTTGCAATGGTCGTTGTCTTACCGACACCATTAACGCCGAGTGTAAGCAGGACAAAGGGTTTGTGTTTATTTATCAGCATGGGTGCTTCAACAGGCATGAGAAGGTTTCCTACCTCTTCGATCATAAACCTCTTTATGTCATCAGTGGTCTTTATCTGTCCTCTTTTCCATCTTTCCTTCAAGAAGCCTACGAGGATTCCCGTTGTCTCAATGCCCGCATCGGAGAGGATCAAGGCCTCCTCTATTTCATCAAAGGCATCTTCATCGACAGGCTTTCCCTTCACGGCCCATTCTATCTTTGTTGCTAATTGGTCCCGCGTACGGGCTAAACCGTTTTTTATCTTATCAAATATACCCATTATTTTACCTGGTAGAAATATTTTCTGGCTGCATGCTTTTAACGCATGTCGCCGCTGCCCGAGTGACGGTCATAAAAACCTATTCTTAAATTGATAAACATGTCCATATCCTGTTCGTAATCTTTTATCTGCTCCTCTATCAGTTTGTCCAACCTTTCAATGTCCACCTTCTGTCTGCTGTACATCTTTTTTACTTCTTCTATGCTTTCGAGAGGGTAAAGATACCCGTAGAGGGTAATATAATCTCCGAGGGCTTTTAAGCCTCCCGGGTCGTTTTTCTTGAGAAGGATCAGGGCTTTATAACCGAGAATTCTCAAAGAATTAAAGCAGCACCCGTAAACCTTTTCTGCCTCTGAAACAAACCTCTCAGCATTATCAAGGTCATTAAGCTTATAGTAGGTTATTGCGAGATACACAAAGGCGGTTGAATCCTTTTCTTCCTTAAGTGCCCCGGCAAAGTATGCCTGCGCCTGCCTGTACTCCCCGTCCTTCAAGAACTCTTTCCCGAAGAAAAGGTTGTTTGAATATACGGAATAGCTGTTCAGGGAAGTGCATGAAGCAACAAAAGATAAAATGATTATTAATGATCCGGCTCTGGAATATATGGTTTTCCACATATCTTGCAAACCCCTTTTTCTACGATACCTATGCAGGTACCATCGCTGCATAGAATCCTCTCAGAAAAATCAATCTCTTCGCCTGCTTCTTCATTTTGATCAACATTTTCCACCACGGTATCGATTGCTTTTCCGCAGGCGTAGCAGTATGGACCCAATTTCATGATAGTCTGGCCGCAATGCCCGCATACTACGTTCTCACACTCTTGTCCGCATTTTTCACACACCATAAGTCTCACCTTGCTTTAATTACTTTTACAACCTTACCATCTTCAAATTCAACATAGATAGTGTTCGTATTATCGGGCAGGATTTTCCATGATGGCACATATGTCCAGATAATCTTATTTTCCGGTGTTTTGCTTACCATGTCAGGTTCTACAAGCTTTTTTCTC
>CAYMTB010000169.1:0-8262 GCA_964393225.1 uncultured Syntrophorhabdaceae bacterium | reverse complement strand
GGCGACAAGGAGGAGGCGACGGAGGCGCGGGGCACCCGCTTGCGGGTCGCAGTACATCGAGGAGATGACGACGAAGTCAACAAAGTTATATGCAAAGGTTTAATTGCGAGGGTAGTGTCGAGCAACATGAAGGCGAATTGGTATAAATCCTAATCACCTGAATCATATATAACTTCATCGGTGAGTTCATCGACACCCCCTGCAGTGCCGGGATAATGTTTCGCAAGGAGCCCGCCTATTTCCTGAATCGCCTCACAGAGTGCATCACAGGCACGCTCCTCACGTACACCCGTTGAGACCATGCGGGCGAACCTGTTCAATACGGGTTGTGTGATCTTTTTATGGATACCTTTGTCGGCAAGCACCCAAACCTTTCTTTCAAGGAGGGAGAGAAAAAAGATTACCCCTGTGTGGTCTTTCGTCCTGTACAAACCTTTTTCATAGAAAGACCTGATTGCCCGCTCTTTCACCGCCCTCTCCATCTTCCTTTTTCCAACGAATGTCAATTTAAGGACAGGAACTTTCCTGAACAGTACATGAAAGGGAAAGTATAAAACGAAAGATAGCGGGATATAAGCCCATATGGATGAATGAAAAAATGCAACGGTAAGCACGAGGGAAATAAGGCTGCCGAGGAAAATGCCGCCTATGACCTCAGCCTCAATATACTGACTGCTGTGGTCGACCACCACAACGGCTATCTCACCCGTTGTATGCAATTCTGCGTCCACGGTTGTCTTTTTAATTTTCTCTCTTTCTTCTTTGGTGAAAAACCTTTCTGACTTTGTATGATGTTTCATTACCAGTCCCCTGAAGAGCCTCCTCCTCCGAAATCACCGCCGCCTCCGCCATCGAAGAAACCGCCGCCGGAATCTCCGCCTCCACCTCCAGAACCCCAACCGCCAAACCAGAAACCGCCGCCGCCATCACCGGACCCGCGCCCGGAGAACAGCATGGGCAGAAAGATCCCCATAAGCAAACCGGCAACAGCAAGGAGAATAAGGGTAACGATAACGGGTCCTATAATAAGATATGCAGCAGCAGGCAAACCTAATGCCCCTGCCGCTCCGCCTAAAACGCGGGAAGCCTTTCCGATTGACAGTAACGCGATCCCCCCGAAAATCAACAGTGTTATTAACGGAAAAAGACTCCCTTTTTTCTGTGAAGTACGTTTCGGCTCGGCTTTGAATTCCCCCCGTGTAGCATCAATGATAGCATGGATACCCGAGATAAAGCCTGCATCGAATTCCCCTCTTTTAAACTTTGGTTTTACCACAAGATCGATGATCCGCCCGGCCGTCAAATCGGTAAGTTTACCTTCAAGGCCCCGCCCCACTTCAATCCGCATCTTCCTTTCCTGGTTTGCCACGAGAAACAGAACTCCATTGTCCTTTCCTTTCTGGCCTATTTTCCACGATTCTACCACCTTTATGGAGTAGTCCTCCAAAGACTCACCCTGAAGCGAAGGGATCGTAAGGATAACAATCTGTGTAGAATCAGACTTTTCAAAGGCCATCAGCTCTGATTCGATTTTTGTCTTCGCTGAAGCGGACATCATGTTGGCGTTGTCGTTTACATAACCCTTGAGAGGGGGAATATCGAGGGAGAAGCAGTGAAAGGTGAAAGGTGAAAGGTGAAAGGCAAAGAAAAAAAACAAGACTTGAAAAAATAACGCTTTTGTTAGTTTAGCTTTTTCTTCCATCTTCCTCGTTTCACCTTTCACGTTTCACATTTCACCTTATTAAAACTTCACCTGCGGTGCCTTTTCCGCTCCCGGGTCGGCCTTAAAAGGTTCTTTCGGCGTCAGATGAAGTATCAGACTGTTAGTAAGGCTGTTGGGAAATATACGTATGGATGTATTAAATTCCTGCACTGCCTTGTTATACCTTGTCCGGGCTACGTTTATCCTGTTTTCTGTCCCCTCAAGCTGATTCTGAAGGTCTCTGAAATTCTGGTTTGCCTTGAGGTCAGGATACCGCTCCGCAACAAGAAGTAATCTTGATAGCGCCCCGCCCATTGATGCCTGAGCCTGCTGGAATTGTGCCATCGCTTTTGGATCACCGATCATATCCTTTGATACCTGAACAGTCCCAACCTTTGACCGTGCCTGTGTAACGGCTTCAAACGTCTCTTTTTCATGTTTCGCATAGGCCTTAACTGTCTCTACGAGATTCGGTATAAGATCGTTCCTTCTCTGATAAGAAGCCTCTACATCACCCCATGCCGCCTTCACTGCCTCCTCATTACTCTGCATCGTGTTATAGCCGCAACCGGTCATACTCACAATTACAGCAATAAATACTAAATAGATTAACCCTCTTTTCATTGTTCCTCCTTAATTTATGGGGCACATTTTTCATCTAACTATTTACAGTATCGTTATGCCCTTTCAAAATCTTCAGGGTACAGGGCATATTTTTGTGAACAAGGGATTTTTTGAGGTTACAGTATAACGCTACGAATGTCCTGCAACTCCCTGCCCCGTCCACTGCTGTCTCTTTTGGATGCTCAGCATGCTGACACATCAGGTCACAGAAATTTAGCATAGTCCCTTTTAGCTCCTGTTTCTAATTGTACGCAAAATGAGGTGCAGTGTAAACAGAAAACAAGATTCTCAGCCATTATTCATTTCCTGAGGAATTTGTGGAAATCTATACAGCTCACACGTGGGAATATACATAGCTCACACGGTGAGCGAGAGGGGGTAGCTCCAACAGCTTTTGCTGCTGGAGGGGGCGACGCAAGCCCCGGTAATTGTTATTGACGTCTACAAAATATGCGTGTTAAAAGATTTCACCATTTCGAATGAGGAGGACACACACTATGGATGATGAAATAAAGAAGACAACACAGGAGACTGCAAAAAAACTTTTCGGAAAGGGCATCAAGATGGACCCCCCTTACCTGATGTGGAAGGAATTCGACAGAGATCTTGCCAATGACCTTTCCATGTTCATCACGGGCAACTTGTATTCCCGCACTGTTTTAACACTTCCGGAACGTCAGATGGCGGCCTGCGCCATGCTCGCCTCTCTCGGTGCGGCGGATGAATTAAGACTTCATGTAAATGCAGCGCTCAATGTGGGGTGCGACCCCAAAAAACTGGCAGAGGTGTTTTTCCAGTTGGCCCCCTATGGCGGTATGCCTTTAGTCAATAAAGCACTGGAGGTTTACCGTGAAGTTCTTAAAGAGAGAGGTGAGTGGGACAGCTTTCGCAAAGAGAAATAATCACTACCCGGCATTATGTCATTGCGAGGATTTCCTCAAGCATCTCGCCCAATCTCGCCTCTTCACTCTTGTCTGCGTACTGAGGCCTTTCTACGTCGGGGAATAAACTGAATATCCCGTTTACGATGGCCTCTGCGTGGGGAGGACACCCCGGCAGGTGGGTACCCATGCCCGCGTTATGCTGCTGGCAGATACCCATAAAGATATTCGTCTCATCCGGATTGATTGCGTGCTGATTCACAGGGCCAAGGAATAGGTTGACTTTACGTTCAAAAGGCCGGTCGATCAGTATCCGGCTTTCATCCTTCGGATCAGGCCTTCTCAATTTATTTAAAACAAAATGAAGATACCCCGTGCACCCGGAACAGGCAGAGCCAACGTGGATGGCAAAGTCTCTGCCGCCTTTTACATTGATTTCCGGCTGCTTAAAGGGACTTGCCACCTCATCGATGGAAGGACCGATAATAGTAATCTTCTCATTTTCAATGGGGCCCATTCCCTGCATATATGCAAGGAAAACCGGCGGGGACGAGGCAGGGTCAAGGCCCATCACCCTCATGGCAACAGCATCTACTGCCACAGGGTTAGTTCCCCCGATCAAAAGGTCCATCTTTTTCGGGATGCCTGAAATAGGCCCGAAATCCTCCTGGCCGGTAAGTCCATCGATGATAGTTAGTTTTGGTTTTATGAGATGGTGGATATTCACAAGATTTTGCCAGAGGCCAAAGAAGTGTGTCATGTACTTTTCGAGAGGAGGGACTGCCCCCTGGAGGTTCTTGATACTTAAGGACGCCACAGCGGCAAAATGAATCTTTAGAACGGGAACGCTGATTATCACATCAGCCTCTTCGATGGTTAATGGGATTTTTCGCGAAAGCATCCTTTTACCGCCTGGAACATGCTTCTCAACCTGTTTATCTGTATTCAAATCAACAAGACTCACTTTTGAAGGGTCAATGTCAACAAGACTGCCGTACCCGTAATGCTGAAACATTTTTGCAGTCTCACTGCGGTTAATTGAAGACCCTTCTCCGATAATTATCTTCCCAGCTACAGGCAGAAGGAGCTCCACCAGCGCCCTGATGACCCTGATATCCGTGACAATACCCCCTTTATAGGCACCGTCCTTTAACCCGTGGTCGCTTACAATATTGGGTTTAATAACAACTATCTGGCCTGTTTTAACAAACTTTTTGAGCCCTCCCAGTGTATTGATGAGATGTTTAACCCCTTCTTTTATCTCAGCATAAGTCTGGGTTTCAGGAATTTTCTCAATGGCCACCTTCTCCATTTTACGGTTGGTCTTGTGTGGCTTAATTCCGTGAAGCTTCTGAAGCAGCACCGAAGTGCTCAAATCCATCCTGACCACAGGAAATCTTTCCACTGCAAATGACCGTGTCGGCCTGAAACCGTATTCGATCATCCACAGGTATTTCTTCTTGTCGTCTTTATGAATCTCTGCCGAAACAAGGTTCTCTTTTGCGACCAGCGCATCGGCCATCTCTCTTTCGGCGTCTTTACCTCTCCACTCCATTTTAGCAACAATGTCCTCGATAGTACTCTTCTCCGGATTGTAAACAATCCAACCGACATGTTCCCCGTCTTTCTTTGCCGTGTAAGTAATCATTTTTGGATTGTCTTTCCAAATAAGCCATTTCATTGTTGCATAGTCAGAATCTATGCATGCGCGGTAATAATAGTTATGGAGACTCTTCCACAACGCATGGGATAATCTCCCTTTCTTCAATGTTATTCCAGTTATCATTTTAAATCCTCCTTCGTGCCTTCATTGTTTTACCAAAACCTCTATAATTCTTTTGCCGCCCGCTGCTGAATAAAAAAGGTTTTTCATATGTTTTCTGACACTAACGCTTCCCTATATCCACATAAAGTATTGCATTACCGGCTATCACATTTCAAGTTACTTATTCAGGGGTAAATCTCCGCAACCTGTCGCTCAAGCTGCCCGTCATCGCAGGCAGTCCATCCCTTAATCTGTTCAACGAAGGATGGTCCATCGTCCTGATGACACCTGGAGACAGAATCAATGTATACCGCCTGCCAGGATTGAAGAAAGAAACTATCAACTCTCCCTGAGCATAGGCATAGCGCACTATAACCCTGAAACCCCCCTCAACTCTTGATGAGCTTATGGCCCAGGCAGATGCACTGTTGTATGAGGAGAAGAGGAACGAGCAGCATTAGGACTCATAACCGGACAGATTGTTGGTGATTTTTTTGTAAAATTGCTTTACAATTTGCTCACTATATATATCTCTGAAGGGGAGTAGCTAACAAGATAAGGTCAACATGCTGGGATAAAACCCTGGCCTTGTCATTGGTGACAGCCAATTAGCGAGACTTTTAGCGTGACTGTAAAAGTACATGCTAAAGTTCTCGCTTTTTTATTTTATACGATAAGGAGTTCATCATGACCGCTTACATTGCTTCACTCGTATTTGTTGTTCTTGCAGAAATGGGAGACAAAACACAATTACTCGCCATGGCCTTTGCTTCAAGGTACCGCTGGCAGACCGTTATGTGGGGAGTTTTTGCAGCAACCCTTGCAAACCATCTTTTTGCGGTGCTTCTCGGAAGTTACCTGACAAGCATCGTCCCTCTCCAATACATTCAGGTTGCTGCTTCCGCCTCTTTTATTATTTTTGGTCTCTGGACATTAAGGGGCGATAAACTCGACAACGAAGACAAGCGATTTAACTTCAGCCCATTCTGGACAGTTGCCATTGCCTTCTTCTTTGCCGAGATGGGAGACAAAACACAGCTCGCAACCATCGCATTGGCTACCAGGTATGACAGCATAATTCAAGTCTGGCTGGGCACAACATCAGGTATGCTCATAGCCGATGCCATAGGCATCATCTTCGGCATAGTTCTGGGCAAGAAGATTCCGGAACGGGCAATTAAATGGTTTGCAGCGCTGATATTCATCTTTTTCGGGATTGCCGGGCTCTACGGCTCACTTCCGAAACATTTTATAACATTGCCGGTTATGATAGGAAGTATTGCCGTAATCCTGTTATTAATTTACGGGGTCGTCCGCATGAACAAGCGGGCGGGAGTTTTTGTGGAAAGGAACGATAAATGACAATCCAATACCACAAAACTATAATTGCAAGATTACAGAAATGTCATCTTCCGGTAATATTCCTGTAAAGATTATTTTAATATACTTAATGCAACAAATGGTGAAGGCGATCAACAGGAGGATATTCCGGTGAAAAAATTATTCTTTGGCATAGCGATAGCGATGTTCATGTTGTATGGGTGCGGGGACAGCATGACAGGTATTGAGTCGAATTTTATTATAAAACTTACCGGCACTGATGGTGTTAAATTCAGCGGTAATTATTCATTTGTGGGTACAGGGAATGTCCCCAAACCTATGGTTGTTACAGGTACAATACCCTTTGAGTACACTGGAAAAGGCGTAACAGCGGTTTGCTTTTTTCGAAAAACATCTGAAGAAGGGACACTAAAGGTAGAAATCCTGAACGCCAGGAAAGTTATATCTGAATCTGTAACAGAGATTCCTTACGGCTTTGTTACATTAAAAACACCTCTTCCGGATAAAAATACTGTTATCAGTCAGATTCTCAGAAAAATACTCGGCGAATAGGTAGATATATGATAAGCATGTCTGGATTCCCGCAATGACAATATCGGATATGGCACACATATTCCTGCTGGTAACGTTAGTTGCCATAGGCATTGCTACATACTATATGTTGCGGAAAGGATGAACTGATATCCAACAGTTCAAGCAGCAATCGTTTTATCTACCATCTATCTTATGGTGGCGATAAAGATTGTTTAACATTCAAGGTTCAAGGTTATGAAAACGCAATGGATGATGAGATTGATAAAATGTCTTTAACCCGGATTTTCCATTGGATGAGCATCTGTGTCGGACTATGCCACGCGAACATGGTGAGCAACAACAGTGTTCCTGCGAATACCACATTTGTGCAATGGGCCGTCAACGTTAGGGATTAACAGGCATCCATGTATTGTGGGCCGGAACCCACTGGCCGTTTACCCATTGTCCCTGTACTGTGACCCATTGACCGGGAGGTGCATCCATTCCGTATCCAGACGGTTGCGCATAGGCAATCGATCCGGAAGGAGGGGCGCTGTACACGACCTGCCGAGTTGTAGCATATCTCGGCTGCGACATGGCGCTGACCATAACGGCACCGAGTACAACAGCGCCCAGGGCTGCACCTGCGATAAGCAGACCATTATTATTATCACGGGATCTTACATAACGGACATTATTATAGGGGTGGGCCGGTTGCTGGGCGTAGCGGTAACCGCGGTCACGATCAAAAGAACTGCTATAACCTACTGAGGGATACACAATCATACTCCCCATCATCAAAACCAGAACCATTACGACGATTTTCTTCATCTTGCGCCTCCATGAATTATCTTGTTACTCTCTCTGTTCATGTAAATATAAAAGCAATACCCGTGCCATAACGCTTATTATATGTATCTGATCGTAATGGTTGATTAATTCAACAGACCTTCTTTACGGTAACACCTGTTTTGCTACAAAATTGTCGAATCACACAGTGCTGTTCGACAAAAACGTCATAATATCGGGTAATGAACCCATGAACACTCAGGCATCCAGGCACCATGACTTACATAGCGGATATCAATTTGCCATCAATTGCTAACTAAATTGCCTGATAGCGGGAGCACACATCCCCTCGCACTTCCGCACTACTCTCCCGACCATTGTAGGGTTTGCATCGCTTGATGTGCAAGGACGGAGGCTACCCGAAGATGTTCATGCCTGCACATCATCCCGCAATGCGGGAAAGCTCTGCTTCGCCGCACAATGGTTCCCCGGTCGTTCCGTGAGTCATGCTCAGGGAAAGCGCTCCCGTTTTAATTTACCGAATGAAGGTGAATTGCTATGACAAAGTCCGGGAGTAGCAATTTCAGGTTTTGTCAGCTATACTATTAGCCCGAATATGTCGTTAGGAAGGTGTCGGGGTAGTTGCT
>CAYMTB010000168.1:0-8300 GCA_964393225.1 uncultured Syntrophorhabdaceae bacterium | reverse complement strand
TGTGATGTAGCAAACAGGGATAATGTTGAACATGCCGTGGGCGAAACCCTTGAACGGTTTGGCCGCATAGACATCCTTTTTAACAACGCCGGCACAAACCGTCCTTCCCGTATCGCAGACATGAGCGATGCAGACTGGGAGCTTGTTATTAATGTGTCGCTGCGGGGGGTCTTCTATTGCTGCAGGACAGTGCTGCCTGTCATGATGAAACAGAAATACGGCCGTATTGTGAGTGTAACATCCGTAGCTGGTTTCAGAGGCCTTAAGGCCGGCCACGCTCATTATGCTGCAGCAAAAGCAGGTGTCATGGCATTTACGCGCTGCCTTGCCATGGAGGCCGCGCCTTACTATATTACAGCCAATACCGTTGCCCCGAGCTTTATCTACAACGAATTTATCCCGAACATCTATCCGGAAGAAGAGATCGAAAGGATGTACGAAGAGATTCCCTATCCCCGTAAAGGTACACCGCAGGATATTGCCAATACAGTCCTGTTCCTCGTTTCTGACGAAGGCGAATATGTCACAGGTCAGACAATCTGTGTAACAGGGGGGAGCTGGATGAGGTGAAAGGCGGAAAATTCAGTTTTGAATTATAAATTTTGAGTTTTGAGTTATAGGTAGCGGAGAGAAAGGACAAGATAAAGGCATTCTTATTTTGCCGCAGACAAAATCGGACAAAAGCAGGACGGTATTCTATATCGGCTGACGACCTGTCACCCGATATACTCCATGCCCTTCGGGCAGAAGTTAAAGTGTATCCGCCCGTGAGGTTGGATACTCTACGCCCCCGGGCGTGAGAGTATTTGCCGCGCCAATGTCGGCGTGGCAAATAAATATATTTATTTTGTCTGACCTTGTCTGCATTTGTCGAGCGTAAGCGGGCGGCAAAAAATGCCTTGCCTTGCCTTTCAATTCAAAATTAAGAATTCAAAATTCAAAATTATCTTTTCCTTTCACCTTTTTCCTTTTACCACTCAACCTACTCAACCTACTCAACGGGTTTGGACACTGGTGAAATATCTTGACTTTTATCAAAAAAGATACAGATAATATATGTTTAATTCAGGATATATCGATAAAATTAAACATTATATTGAGAGGGGGAAGCGCTTGGAGGAAAATCCCGGTAAAGCCGAATATGCCGATGATGATGAAATAAACCTCATTGATTATGTTAAGGTAGTATGGAAACGCAGGAAATTAATCATTGGCATTGTCGTTGTGGTGGTCATAGCCACTACAATATACGCATTTCTTCAACCCAAAATATACGAAGCAACAGCAGTGATATCGCCTGTAGGGGGGCGTACAGACCTCGGGGCTATGAGCGCAGTAGCAGCCTCATTCGGCCTGGCTGCCCCGGCTGCTGCAAATGTTACAGAGGTTGTGAATGTTCTGAAAAGCGATATCCTTAAGGACAGGATTGTAAAAAAATATAACCTATTACCTGTTTTATTTGAAAAAGATGCTTTTAATGGAAAAACAGAGGACCAGAAATCATGGACAGGCATCAAGACTTTGCAGGGTATTTTAAAGGTGAATTATGCGGCGAAGGATAATACCATCACCATCTCTGCGCAGTATAAAGACCCGAAGATAGCTGCAGACCTTATAAAATACACCCTGGAAGAACTGACAGAACGTATGAGCAGTGAAGCGAGAAGGGTTTCCGAAACAAATCAGAAATACCTCGAATCGCAGGTTGACAAGACACTTGATCCTTTTATTCGCACAAAGATATACACAATGGTTGCCCAACAGATTGAGACGTCGATGATGGCGGAGGTTAAAGAGAATTTTGCCTTTAAGATTATTGATCCGCCAAGGGTTCCTGTTAACGCCATTAAACCCAAAAAGCGACAGATGGTCATGATATCGTTTGTGGTTTCCCTTTTCCTCGGTATATTTGCGGCGTTCGGGAAAGAATACTTTGTGAAGATAAAAGAGAAGGGATTTAAATAAATATTTAACATTTATACGGGAGGAGCGGCGTGTTTAAAAAAGTAATATATTTTTTGTTCTTATTATATTTTACAGGGGTAAGTACCAGTTACTCCCAGCAGCAGGGTGGAGGGTTAGGGCAAGTTACGCCGCAACTGCCTTCCTTTATTTTTCCTTCCGGGCAACTGCGGGCCGCACAGCCTTCCTCGGCGCCGTCCACTGGGCAACCTCAATTGACACCTGCGCAGGCAGATGCGGCAAGAAACTTAACGCCGGAACAACAAAGGGCAGTGCAGAGCGAACTTAGCAGAACCGGTGGAACCCTGACGCCGGAGGCGATAGATAAGCTGAAAGCAAAGCCGGAGTTTAAAGGATTGACGCCGGAAGAGGTATTAAAAGGCAAAGAACTTCTTGAAAAAAAAGAAAAATCAGTTGAGAGAAAGGAAACCGAAAAGAAAGAGACTTCAGGAATAAAAGAGAAGAGGGTTATCGGGGGAGATTTCAAGGATAAGTCACTTTTTGACAGGTTCAGATTTATAGGTGAATATCAGGACATACCTTTGGATATCAAACCTTTCGGCTATGAAATCTTCCAGGAGGCAGCGGTAAGGGTTGTAACAGACACAAAGGATATACCCGTTCCGAGTAAATACGTCATTGGCCCCGGCGATGAGGTAAAGATTCTCATGTGGGGGAGAGTAAATGCGCAGCTCAATCTCGTAGTTGACAGGAATGGCAACATTACCGTTCCCCAGATCGGCCCTATACCGGTGGCCGGTCTAACCTTTGAGGACATGTCGAAACACCTCATCAAACAGTCGGAACAGATTGTAGGTGCGAACATTGATATTACAATGGGGGCATTAAAAACCATGTCCATCTTTGTCCTTGGCGATGTCAGAAGACCGGGGGCCTATACGATAGGTTCATTCGCAACTGTTACCGATGCGCTTCTCGTTGCAGGAGGTCCGACAGGCATCGGAACGATGAGGAATATTCAGGTGAGAAGGAAAGACAAGGTTATTGTAACCCTTGATCTTTACGATTTGTTTTTGAAAGGCGACAAATCCAGAGATGTGATCCTTCAGGCAGGCGATGTGGTATTTGTGCCGGTGGCAGGCACTGTTGTCGGAATCGCGGGAAACGTAAGGAGACCTGCCGTGTATGAATTGAGGGATAAATTCGACATGCAGACATTGTTTGATCTTGCAGGAGGGATGATCCCAACCGCGTATACACAGCAGATTCAGATAGAGAGAATTGTTAAAAATGAAAGGCAGATTGTTATTGATATTGATGACAGAAACCTTACGAAATCCGCCCATATCCTGCTTCAGGATGCTGATTTCGTGAAAGTATTCAACATAGTCGATATGGCAGCCAATGTGGTAAATCTCTTCGGTAACGTTAAAAAACCCGGTAAGTATGAATATAAGCCGGGTATGACAATAAAAGATATTTTAAAGAATGAAGGTGAGTTGTTATCGGAAACCTACTACGACTATGCCCTGATAAAAAGATTGGAGCCGCCGTTGCTCCAAACGTCACTCATGCCCTTCAGTTTAAAAATGCTTTTTACAACACCCTTCAACATAGATTTGAAACCTATGGATAATATCTATATCTTTTCGAAGTGGTTTTTCTTTGATAAGCCGAGGGTTACTGTGGAAGGCGAGGTAAGAGGATTTCCATACACTGCAGCAGAGGACGGGAGGAAAACCGGGGAGAAGCAGCAGGCCAGACTGGAGAGGGATACGCAATCCCTGGAAGAGTACAGGAGGACAACCGGGGAGAGAGATGGGAGGACAACCGGGGAGAGAGATGGGAGGACAACCGGGGAGAGAGATGGGAGGACAACCGGGGAGAAACAAACCAGACTGGAGAGGGATGCGCAAGCTCTGGATGAGTTTAGAAGTGCGAGCGGAGAGAGGCAGCGGGTCAGGATAACGAGAGATGAGAAAGGCAACTTAGTGGAAACACCGGCCGGATCCGTATTGGAACGGCAGCTGACTGAAGTGGAAAAAATGATTGTAGAAATCCCCTGGAAAGAAAATATGACGGTGCGGGATGCCATTCTCGCTGCCGGGGGGCTTACCCGTGAAGCATACCCTAATGAGGCTGAGTTATATAGTACTGACATAGTGACAAAGAAGGTAACACTCCGGAGATTTGATTTGAAAAAGGCGATGAGTGGGTATCCGGAGGATAACATTCAGTTGAAAGATTTTGACAGGATTGTGGTGCACTCCCTGCAGGGATATACCTATAAAAAAGTAGTGTTTGCAGATGGAGAGGTCTTTAAACCCGGAACCTATCCTTATGCAGAGAAAATGACAGTGAAAGATCTCGTGTTTGCAGCCGGGAACATCCTTGATTCAGCCTATCTTGATGACGCAGATGTCTCCTTCCAGATCATCGAGGAAGGAAAAAGTGCCACGGTCCAACACAGGCAGATAAACATAAAAAAGGCGCTCCAGGATGACCCTGAGCACAATCTTCAACTACTTCCTTACAGCAGGATATTTGTAAAAAAAATACCCCAATGGCGATATGAGAAGTTTGTCACCATGTCGGGTGAAGTCAATTTTCCCGGAAGATACGTCATTTCAAAGGGGGAAAAATTGTCGTCTCTGATTGAGAGGGCGGGAGGATATACAGACAAGGCATACCTGAGAGGTGCATATTTTATGCGTGAAAGGGTGAGAACGCTTCAGCAGAGGACGCTCAACGAGATGATCATCAGGCTTGAAAAGGATCTGATGGCTGAAAGCACCCTTCGTCTCTCAACCGCTTTGTCTGCCGAGGAGGTATCGGGCCTGCAGATGCAGCAGCAGGGGTCCCAGCGATTGGTGGACGCATTAAAAAAGACGGAAGTGACAGGCAGAATGACCGTACGGCTTGCCAATATACGGCTCCTAAAGGGCAGCGAGTATGATATCGAACTTGAAGATAACGATATACTTTTTATCCCTACGAGGCTTGATGCAGTCAATGTGTCCGGTGCAGTCCTGTCGCAGGGGAGCTATATTTATTTAGATAAACTTAATTATTCAGACTATATTGACAGAGCGGGAGGATATTCAAAATTTGCAGATTCCAAGAATATATTTGTCCTGAAGGTAGATGGAAGTGCAGCGCGGATACAGGGAGGATTTTTTAACTGGAGTTCATCAAGGGATAGATGGGAGGTTAACGGTTTTGATGATGAGGTAAAAACTATCGAACCCGGAGACACGATCGTTGTGCCGGAGAAACTACAGGCTACAGCATGGTTAAGGGGTTTAAGGGATGTGACACAGATACTCGCTCAGGTAGGTATCTTTGCAAGTTCAATAAATTATTTGTTTGGTAAATGATAGTTGAGTGAGGAAGTAAGTTGAGTAGGTTGAGTTGGGGAAAAACAGTTGAGTGGTAGAGTGAGTTGAGTACGTAAAGTAAGGGAAAAGGAATGGAGGGGGAAACAAGGTCAACATTTGAAACACTGGAAGTATGGAAAATGGCGAGAGATTTGAGAATAAAAATTGCGAACTTGGTGAAAACATTTCCTCAGGAAGAAAAATATAGATTAATCGATCAGATTGTAAGGTCATCGAGGTCTGTTACGGCAAACATTGCAGAAGGTTACGGCAGGTATCATTACCAGGAGAATATTCAATATTGCCGTCAGGCGCGTGGCTCGCTTTTCGAATTGTTAGATCATCTATATGTGGCTTTGGACGAACAATATATCCCTTCGAATTTATTTACTGATTTGAAGGCTGAAGCCTTCAGGGTTATCGAAATATTAAATGGTTACATTAACCATATAAAAAACCAAAAAACAGTCTGTTGATCATTCCAAGGACATACAAACATCTTATTTTTTTTATAATGTCATTTCTATTATTTTTTCATTTAGTTCCATCACCCGTTTCTCACACTCAACTTACTCAACCACTCAACCACTTCTCACACTCAACTTACTCAACCACTCAATTGTTTCATCCACTCAACCACTCAACCGTTTCTCCCAGCCTTTCACTATTCACTATTCACTATTCACTACTCACTGCCCTTTACGCTTCTGACGAACCCTTTGTCGGCCCTTCAAACTCGGGCCTGACAGGACTTATGGAAACCCCCACAGCGCGAATCATGAACGAAAACAGCTTCAGGATTGGTGCAAGTCAGATTGAACCCTACAGATACTATTACCTGAATCTAAGCCCTTTCAAAGGATTTGAAATTAACGGAAGAGTTACCGAGGTTATGGGAACTGTTACAGAGTTGGGATCTGCCTATGGGAATTATAAAGACAAGGCCCTTGACTTTAAATACCAGTTTATCAGAGAAGGCAAATATATGCCTGCAATCGCTCTGGGCGTCATGGACCCTCAGGGCACAAGAGTATACCCATCACAGTTTATTGTGGCAAACAAACAGATTTACCCCTTTGATTTTTCGTTGGGTTTTGGCAACGGTAGGTTTGGAAAAAACCCGCTTCCGTCCTCGGGGGAAAGTTTTCAGATTGAAATGTTCAGCGACACAAAGCAATGGATAAAGGACTCGCAATTTTTCTGGGGCATCCAGTTTGCACCATCAGAAAAATTTTCACTGATGATGGAATACAGCCCCATTAAATACGACAAACAGACCCGTGACCCTGCACAGGCGAAATACTTCCAGGACCCGGTCCCTTCACAATTTAATTATGGATTACGGATCAAGCCTTTAAAATGGACCGATATCGACCTTACCTATCAGAGGGGAAATCAATTTGGTATCAATTTCTCAATGGCTTTTGACATCGGTAATCCGATTATGCCCATCTATGACAAACCATATGTGGAAAAGCCTCAAAGGAAATCGGACTCTCTAAACAACAGATTAACAGAAGCCCTGCATGAATCTGGTTTTAGCGATATCGGTGTTAAGCTCGACGGCAATGAGTTATGGATAGAGGCACAAAACGAGAAATATTTCTATAATACAAGGGCGCTGGGCGTAATCTTAAAAATACTCTACGATTTAAGGCCTGCCCGTGTTAATAAAATCAACATTACCCTGCATGACAACGGCATACCATTAATCCAACTCAATACAACGTTAATCGATATATACGAGCTCTTCAACGAAAAGCTTACACTCCGTGAATTTCTCCGATTATCAGAGATGAAAACCCTGGACGTTGACAAATATCCCGATATCAAGAAGCGACACAAGAAAATATTCGATTATGGTTTAAAGCCGGATTTCAAAACCTTTCTTAATGATCCGTCCGGATTTTTTAAATACAGGCTTGGTATTGCAGGTTGGGTAAGCTATAGCCCATGGTCGGGAGCCTCCCTCATAGGAGAGATTGACGCCTATCCTATTAACACGGTTTCAACTAACCAGGCACCTTTATCAAGACCTGTAAGGAGCGATATTGTACCATATCTGCAGCAGAATGTTGTATTGGGGAAACTTATGTATCAGCAGATACTCGATTTCAGTAAAGGATATTTTGGAAGAGCTGCCGGCGGCATACTGGAGGTAGAGTATGCCGGTATAGATGGTGAAGTGGCAAAATCTTTACTGGGCGGGAGGCTTTATGTAGGCTTAAGCGGTAGCGTTGTACAAAAAAGGGCGGTAGACGAGCCCTTTCAATTAAAAAGCGATGACTGGAAGAAGTACTATAATCCCTGGTTTTTAAATACACGCTTTAATATCCCGGAAATAGAAACCTCAATTGAGGTCAATGCCGGACAGTTCCTGGCAGGAGACATGGGCGCACGCGTAACGGTGTCAAAAACAATTAAAGGCGTTAAAATCTTTGCGTGGTATAGTTTCACAGATACATCAATTTTTACAGACCCATACAATAGAGGGTACAGCGATAAGGGTATCGGTATAACGATACCAATGAGACTCTTTGAAGGTACTGATTCCAGGACGGCTTACGGTTACAGCGTATCGCCATGGACAAGGGACGTTGCTCAGGACATAGAACACTATACTACACTCTTTGATTTTTTTGGCAGAAACTCTAAAATTTACATTGACAAAGATAAGAATAGTATGTATAAGTAAGTTTACATAAAATTATTTAACAATCGGGGGATTGCATATGAACACTAACAGGAATAAGAAATGCAGTAAAATTTTGGCTGTTATACTTTTTTTGCTTACTATAATTACACCGACTATAATCTATGCACAGGCGGCTGGTGGTGCCGGTGCCGGAGTAGCAACCTCAGGTTCTGGAACTGGTGCAGGTGCGGGAGCCGGTGCTGGTGCGGGAGCCGGTGCTGGTGCGGGAGCTGGTGCGGGAGCTAGTGCTGGTGCGGGAGCGGCCGGTGCGGGAGCGGCCGGTGCGGGAGCGGCCGGTGCGGGAG
>CAYMTB010000167.1:0-8373 GCA_964393225.1 uncultured Syntrophorhabdaceae bacterium | reverse complement strand
TACTCTCGGGTATGTGCCGTCAGGAGAAAATGCTTCAACCCTGTAACCGGCTCCCGGGGTAACGCCAATTGTGAAGTTGCCGCTTGCATCTGTGGTTGCACTTCCTCCTCCACCTGACTGAGAGAAGGCGTTAACCTGTATATTGTATATCCCGGAAGCATCCTTTCCTGTAACGGTACCGCTGATTGTGCTGCCTGAGCCGAGCGTTATATCAATCAGGGAAGCATCTGCCGATGTTACATCAACAAAAACCGCCGCCGCCCATTGGTATACTGTTTTGCCTGAACCGCCGTAAAATGCCTCCGGATAACATTTTGGAGTGGTAGGGGTGCCGCCGCCCGCCGCGAATTGAGTGGTAAGGCACTGCGGATTTGACCTGACCCTGTAATCAGAGGCAGGGGCAACGGTAATGGTGTATGTACCGTCTATCTTTGTATTGTCGCCGGCGCTTGAACCGGTGCTGTCAGAGTATGCATCAACCCGCATATAACTGATTGGTGAACCGGCCGTATCTTTTACCGTTCCCTTTATGCTTTTCCCTTTTTCAAGGACGAAATTAATATTTGCTATATTTTGAGTGGCATCCACCGGGGTGGCATCCATCATTCCTTTTTTGTTGTCGTAGAACTGTGCAGCATATCCATCGACATTTACATTAACCGTGTAATCTGAAGCAGGTTTCACAGAGATTGTGTAAGAACCGTCTGTACCTGTCTGGGCCCCTCCGGATGCCTGAACAGTATTCGACCATGCATTGACCCATGCGTTTGCAACACCGTTGCCGGTTGTTTTGTCGGTAACCTTACCCTTTATTGTTTTGGCCGGCGAAAGTAGGAAATTTATTTCCTGCATTGCGCTTTGAGGCATAATCCACAAAGGGGATGCCCAGTCATACCTGTCAGAATTCGGGTAAAACTGCATTGCATAGTTTTCTGCGCTTGCCTGAATTTTATAACTGCCCTGGCTGAGGCTTAAGGAAAAAGCCCCTGTTGAATCTGTTACTGCCGTTGCGCCACGGCCAGTCCCTTCGGACATGGCATTTACAGTAGCGCCCGGGATGGGGGTATTATTCGCATCTGTAACCTTTCCGGTCACTGTTCCGGCACTGGTAGCGCTCAATAATTCGACAGAGTAATATGTTATTTCACCGAGGAAAATAGGGATGGTAACAGCAGGAATCGTTAAACCTGTAATACCTTCAATGGTTATAATGGTACTGCCTGGCGGCAGATTAGGAATTAAAAGCACTCCTTTCCCGACAACCGTATCTCCTGCTATGTAAGAATCCGGGGCGCCCGATGTAGCGTACTTTGTGCCATCCGACTTAATCCCGCTTGCTGTTATGAACGCCTTGGTTGTATCAATCTGAACGCCTTGGCCGGTAGAATCCTGAAGGTTGATCACTGCCATTCCAGAGGATACAAGGTCAATTCCAGTAATGGATTTGCTTTCAACAAACGTTTTCATGCCTTCGGATACTGCAAAAAGCCTTTCCGTGAATGAGCAGGTTGACGGGGGTATGTATGTCCCGCCTGTTCCTCCGGTTGGCATGCATATCAGTGCCGCTGAGCCGCAGGGGTTGTCAGCAGGGCATGTCGTGTTCGCAGGGCATGGCTGACATGTCATGCCGGTCGGACAGGTCGTCGGAACGGACTGAACTAACATACCGGATATAGTCTGTTGACACATGTAGCCGGTTTGGCATGGGCCCTGAACGCATTGTGGTCCGCTACAAGGTTTACACGACATATTGGGATCGCCGCATGTGCCACCGCCCGTTCCTGTACCGCTGCCGGACAGCACACATACCTGGCCCGAAGAACACGGATTTGAGACACCTGCATTACATCCTGCTGGATTTGGGCAGGTTCCGCAAGTATAGCCCGTGGGACATGAAGTTGGGGTGGTCCCTGTACCGCTACCATAGTCCGACATGCATGTAGTGTTATCTATATCTACGTCGCCAATCTTGACCCCGACATTCGTAGTGACATATCCCGTTTTTGATACCTTGAAATAGTGTTGCTGGCTTGCCGGTATCCCGGGAAGTATAAAATTTCCGCTTGCATCACTGGTAGTTTTCACAGAAGGAAACTGGGTAATGGCGATTGATGCGCCGCCAAGGCGTATATCCGCATTTTGTGTTATCGTGGTACCGGATGCGGTCGGCGCCTGTTTGCCGTAGACAGCACCTTTCCACTGGATGTAGCTGCCTGCCTGAGCTCCCGTTGTGATTCCGAAAAGCACAAAAAAAGTCACAAGCAATACCGAAAAAACGCCTATAAATCTTTCAGGTTTCATTGTTACCCCCTTCTCCTTAGCGGGCCAGAGGCCCTCTTGAATTGGATATGCTATTATAATAATTGTTGTTCCCGTACATCCTTTGCTGATAATACATATAGTTATTGAGATACGTCTGTTGAGCCGCTGACTGCATGTAGTTCATTTGCCATGTATTCATATTGTTGCTGCCATAACTATTACTGTTTGTATTGCTGCTTCCCGCATTATTGTAATAGTTGTATCCTGAATAGTATGAGCCTGTATTGCTGCTTGTACCGGTTTGCTGCGAAGCAGCACTTATTGTTTGCTGAGGCATGTTGATTGCGTTAACAAGATTTTGTACCGGCGCCATTTCTTTTTTTGCTGATTCCATCTGATCGGCCCTGACCTGTTCCTGTTCCCTTACGGCTTCATAAGCCATCATTCTTTTGACTGCCCACATCCCGTAGTTTAAAGCCCTTTCACCGGTCACAGGTTCGGAGGATGCAGTTTCGAGTTTCGAGTTTCGAGTTTCGAGTTTCGGGCTACTGGATACTTGCTGCTGGCTGCTGATTGCTGGCTCCTGTCCTCTGACCTCTGTCCTCTGACCTCTGTCCTCTGACCTCTGTCCTCTGACCTCAGGCCTCAGAGCTCCGTCTTCTGTCTTCTGACTGCTGGCCACTGTATTCACATGCGCAAATAACTTATAATTATTGTCCGCAAGACCAGGATTTTTAAAAATCCTTAATTCCCTGATTTCACCCTGACTGCCCCTCACAATGACATAATTCAGGGGGTATGTGAGCATCTTCAAGCCTTTTTCGAATGAGGTATTTCTTATATCAACTGTTAGGTTATTTCCTGCTTGAGTCTTGTCAAGGTAGACATTTATGCTCATCTGTCTGCTCAACTCATCGACTATTGAAGACAAGGAAACGTTATCTGCATAAATATTAATCCGGTCATTGTTGAACGTAACGTCCATGCTTTTTGCAAACCCGCTTACAGGGATCATTAGCGCAAGTCCTAAAAGTAAAATAGCCAGATAGACAGGGTTTCTGTTAATCATACAACAATTATGTATCATGATTAAATATTTGTCAATGACATATGTCACGCTTTTGTTAAAATAAAAAACAAAGTTCAGGCATTTTAATGAGGCCCAAAATTCAATATTTACCTTGAGTTATCATCGCTTCGCTAAGGGATTGTCCATAGCACAATACCTGCCTCATTAAATATCCAATAACCTTTTGCAGGGTTCATGGTGTTCAATAATCCCCCGCCGGATTTACTTTTATATTTCCATTGTTGTGTTGAAGGATTAAAGTCGCCCCATATGATGGAAAATTTCCCGTCTATGCTGTTTGTCGCGTCGCCGATAGTCTTTTCAGTTAATTTATTGAAACCAACAAAGTTCCAGCCAGATTGTAAAGTGATACTGTGGGGTACCTCACTCCCTGAAGCGATAAGTGAAGCGCTTTCTGAGTTTATGATAAATACCCAATATGCCTTTCCCGATTCCATGGTGTTTAATAAACCGCCGCCTGAGGCATTTTTATATTTCCATTGTTGTGTTGAAGGATTAAAGTCGCCCCATATGATACTAAACCTGGTTGATATGTCATCTGTAACTGAGGAGGTAGCCGTGTTGGATGGTTGCAATGGGAGAGAGATGAGATTCCAGCCGGCAGCGAGGGATATGAGGAAAACTTTCTCGTTTGTCCCTTCCTGTGCTACTCTGAATGTCTGGCCTGCTGCTGTAATGACCCCTTTTCGTGCACTTGCCCCTGTATTCTGGGAAACCGAATAGTTGACTGTTCCGCTTCCTGTGCCGCTGCTGCCGGAGGTGATGGAAATCCATGATGAGGCGTCGACGGAAACTGTTGCCGTCCAGGTGCAAGCTGAAGAGGTAGCAACAGATATTGCATCAGCACCGGCGGATGTGCTGAAGGTTTTGCCGGCTGGAGAGATTGTGTAGGAACAGGTCGAAAAAGAGTTTGACTGGAGGACGGTGCCTCCGTCGCCTGCCACGATAATTGTGTTGTTGCCGGTAGCTACTCCGTTGATGTTACTGCTTATTCCTGATGCCCTGCTGCTCCATGCTTTTCCGTCCGAAGAAGCGAGGACTGTGCCGGCATCTCCCACTGCGACAAAGGTGTTGCTGGTATAGATGATGCTGCGGAGCTTCACTGTTGTCTGTGATTTTTGCGTTGTCCATGTTACACCGTCCGGAGAGGTGAGGATAGTTCCGCTGTCGCCTACGGCAATGAATGTGTTACCACCGAAGGCGACACGGGAGAGATCAACCGTTGTCCCTGATTGCTGTAGTGTCCATGTTACACCGTCCGGCGAAGTGATGATAGCGCCGCCGGCTCCAACGGCAACAAAGGTGCTGTTACCATAGGTGATACCTGAGAGCGCTTTATCTGTTTTTGAAACTCTTGCTGTCCATGTTGCTCCGTCGGGTGAAGTAACGATAGTGCTGGTTTTTTCAAGGCCGGTATCTCCGACGACAACGAATGTACCGCTGCCGTAGGCGACATCATAGAGCGTGTTCAATGCTGCCCCTGATGTCCTCGGTGTCCATGCTGCGCCATCGGATGAGGTAAGGATAGTGCCAAGATTTCCGACCGCAACAAAGGTAGAGTTTCCGTAACCGACACGGGAGAGGTCAACCGCTGTCCCTGATGTCCTCGATGTCCACGTTGCCCCGTCGGATGAGGTAAGGATAGCGCCGCCTGCTCCGGCAATAACGAAAGTATTATTCCCGTAGGCAGCCCCTGAAATATTGGCAGTGCTTCCCGAAGACCTCGTTGTCCATGCTGTTCCGTTGGAAGAGGTCAGGATTGCGCCGGTATTTCCAATAACAACGAAGGTGTTATTTCCATGGGCAGCGCCGGAGAGCTTATTCGTTGTTCCCGATGCATTTGTTGTCCACTTTGCCCCGTCTTTGGAGGTGAGGATTGTTCCGTTGCTTCCAACCGCGATCAGGGTGTCATTAGAAATATTGATATTTGTGAGATCATTTGTTGTCCCCGAGTCCTGTTTTGTCCATGTTGTTCCATTTGAAGAGGTGAGGATGACGCCGCCATTCCCCACGGCATAGAATTTATTAACACCGCCGATGGAAATTAAAATTATGCTGCGGAGGTCACTCTCTGTCCCCGATGTCTGTTTTGTCCATGTTGAGGCGTTTGGTGAGGCGTCTGATGTTATGATGGTACCCGATCCTCCCACAGCAACGAATAACTTGTTGCCGTACGTTATGCCGTAGAGGTTATAGGTGGTTGGTGTCGTAGCTGGTGTGAATGGTTTAGCATCATAAATGCTATTAGTATAAATGATGGTACCAGTGGCGCCGGCAACAACGATCTGGTCATTGCCCGCACCGCCCACACCGACTCCGTAAAGGGCTTCCAGATTTTGTGTATTCACCGTATTCCATGTGATGCCGTCGTCAATAGAAATACGGAAGATGCCGCCTACACCGACAGCTATACAATAGGCAGATGTGCAAAACACATTCTTTAAGTCGCCTGTTGTGCCTGAATCTCTTTTTGTCCATGTTATCCCGTCGGGCGAGGTGATGATGGTTCCGCCGCCGCCAACGGCAACAAACGAGTTTTTGCCGAATGATGCGCTTTCAAGGGTGTTGCCCTGCGGGAGTGGTTCCCTCCACTGCCATTGATAGGGTGATGCGGTTGTCGGCACTGAAAGTGTTGCAATGATGTTTTCCCCTGAGGCGCTAATATTGGTGACGCTTACATCGCTGGTAGTGTTGTTATATAGCCTGCTGTCAGGAGATGTGTTATCGGTAAAGGAGGTGTTTTTGGTAGACCCGGGATAGGGGTCGCCTGCATCGCCGTTGTTGGTGTTTTTTTCCAGCTCCCAGAGCCCGTCTGCCTGCTGAAGGGCAACACCATAGTGCTGGACGCTGCATGGGGTCCCGTTGTTGCAGGGCATGGCATTTACCTTATTATTAACTAAGATACTATTATCTTTTGCTACCTTGCCGTCGATATGCCATATGAGGAGTCCAGCCCCAGGCAAACCGATGTCAAATTTTTTCTGCTGCCTGTTCTCTATGAGGAAATATTCCCCTGATTCCGGCGTTCCCGACAGGAGCTGGTAAACTTTGGATGCATCCTCAACGGCGGGTATGGTTTCGTTGACAAGGGTGGAAGTAACCTGTACCGGCGTTATCCATCCGAGATAAAACTTGCTCCATGCGTCATGGTGGGCAGGCCTGTCGCCGGTCTTCCCTCCGACTGCTGGATTCTTATTGTCGCACCCTGCTGCCATTGTCGCCCAATTCCCTAATCCCTTGGATACAGAAGATGTATCGTAGAGGTCGGGCAGCCCGAGGGCATGTCCGTACTCATGGGCAAAAGTCCCGATTGTCGCCATATTTCCTTCGCCTTCTAACTCTGTCTGTATTGTATATTTTTTGATTTTTACCTTTACGTTCGGGGAACCATCGCAGGTCGTTTTTGTTTCATACGGGGGATCAAGATAGCTTTGCTTCGGCCATATATCAGTCAATACGCCTGTGGAGCTCTGTGGCTTGCCCTGAACAACAATGGCAACCGTATCTACGATGCAGTCTCCGCTTTGTGAGTAAGGGGCAAAATTGAAACTCTGACTGTCCCAGTATGTTACCAGATCGCGAACGGCTTTAGGGAGTTCAACATCGTTAATATTGGTATTAACCGGGTCATCGGCGCCGTAATAATTATGGGTGTTCTTCGCCGTCCACCACTCCTGAACGCCCTTGGGGCCGGAGGTGACAGTCAGCTTCCCGTAAGAATTCTCAAGATAATAATCCGTTATACTGTTGTTGCCTTTTTTAAAATAGAGGTCTTCGAACTGGGACCTGGTGTAGGTAGTTGTTGTGTCACTGAAGTTCATAAGTAATGTTAAAACATTATTCGAACCGTCCTTAGGGGCCATCGGTTCCATGGAGAGAGTGTCCAGAGAGAGAGGCTGTCTTTTTATACGTCGCTGCTGAATTCTTGAAAGGGCATCCCCGGTAATCCTCAGATATTTTTTCAGGCCTTCAGGAGGACCCGCCTGTCCCACAGCGTATTGAGATAGAACGAGATTTCCTTCTGCATCGTTGACCGCATAGAACCATGTCTTGCTGGATTCATCAAGGATGATCGTGTACCCATCCTCTGTCTCCCAGCCATGATAGTATTCATCCCCCCAGAGCCGTGCCTGAAAAGTATACCCGTCGGGCTGGGTCAAAGTGTGGAGTGCGGAAGAGGCAGGCCGTGCCGAGACACCAGAGGCTGCAAATAGAAAGACAATCGAAAGGGCGGCAATAAAGAAAAAGGTCATACAAAACATTTTGTTGTGTTTATGCTTGAACATTATTTCCTCTCAATAATAATGATATTCGGCTAATGTATTCGTAAAAAGTCAAAAATACAGAAATACGACTTTTTACGAGACCATCATTGTTAATGTTATTATACATATTTCCGGTGTTGTCAAGTGTTGAACAAGGTCAACAGTCATTACCGGTGAAAGCTGACGTAGATTGCCACGTTACTGCGCTCCTCGCAGTGACAATAAATAATTTCTAAAAACATATTTGTTTTGCTGGTTTTTTTCTATAACCCGCGGGATACTGCTGATTACCCATTAATATTGACAAACCTGCATAGTTGTTTATAATATTAAAAAGGAAAACGGTGTGTTTAAAAAATATCTTTTGCCATTTGCCATTTCGAGCGCTGCCGCCGTCTTGGCAGCAGTCATTATATTGATTGTTATAAATACATCGGTCATGAAAATACCATTGCAGGTTGCGGGAAAGAATGCGTACGCAAAGAGCGTTGCAGTACAGGACCCGTCGGCGAATGTGAAAGCTGGTTACGATGCAATCACAAACAGGAACCTTTTCAGGGCAAAACTGGAAACCGAAATACCGGTACCGAAATCTGAAAAGCAGATTGAAGAGGAACAGCTTACGGAAATCATGAAGGCTATGGTTTTAAAAGGTGTATGGCTCGGAGAAAAGAAAAGCGACCTCTATGCGGTCATCGACAGGGGCGGGCAGAAGGGCGTCTGGACGTATGAATTAGGCGAGGTAGTAGAAAAGGG
>CAYMTB010000166.1:0-8411 GCA_964393225.1 uncultured Syntrophorhabdaceae bacterium | reverse complement strand
CTACTCTGTAATGGAACTTACAAACAATGTCGATGGTGATGAGGTGCTTGCACATCTGACGCTCAATGTGCCAAACTATTACGGAGACATGACCCAGCACGAACTGGCAGTGGAACTGGCCGACTACCTTGCCGGGAAGCTTGAGACCCTTCGCGCTGATGAAGCAAGCGCAGCCCGTGTGCTCAGGGAACTTATTAAGAATCAAAGATTGGGGTAATATTTATTGTGTAAATTTTTATTGACAAACCTCTTTAAAGTTAAGATCCTACACATAGCAAACCTGCCGCGCCTCTGCTTTGCATGCAAAATTCGGTGGGTTTTTTTATGGATGGGGTTCCCGCATGATTGGGAAAAGAGTCCTTTATGGAAAATGTAATCAACCGCTTTTCCTCCCGCCGGCTGCGCCTTGATCACGCCTTCCTCAGCGCCAGACTGAAGAATGCCAAGTCCTACAAACGCATTGCAGGCTATTTCCGCAGCTCTATTTTCGAATTGGTTGGCGAAGAGATCGCCGCCATCACCAAGGTCCAGATCGTCTGCAACAGCGAACTCAACGAGGCGGATGTAATCATTTCTAAGCACGTCCGGGAGACAGCCCTGAAAGAACGATGGAACGAGGCATCCCCTGAAGTGGAGGCACTGCTTCACCGGGATCAGTATCGCAAGCTCTACGAGTTGCTCAGCAGCGGTCATGTAGAGATCCGTGTTGTACCGAGGGAGCGCGTTTTCATCCATGGCAAGGCAGGGGTCATCGAAACATCCGATGGCAGCAAAACATGTTTCCTCGGTTCCATCAATGAGACCAAAAGCGCTTTCGCTCAGAACTACGAGATATTGTGGGAGGACACCTCACCGGAGGGTGTTGCCTGGGTGGAAGAGGAATTTAATGCCCTATGGAAGGAAAGCTATCCGCTGCCCGACGCAATCATCGAGGAGATCAAGCGAGTGGCCGACCGAGTTGAGATTCAATTTGCCGAAGTGAAGGCAGAGGAACTGCCCGCTGCCGCCCTTGCCGAAAGTCCCATCTACCGAGGTGGTGAACAGCTCCAACCATGGCAGCGCTCATTTGTGACGATATTTCTGCAGCACAGAGAGATCTATGGCAAAGCACGTTTGTTGCTGGCCGATGATGTCGGCGTAGGCAAGACGCTTTCTCTGGCTGCCAGCGCCATGCTATCAGCACTGCTGGACGACGGTGCGGTCCTCATCCTTTGCCCATCCACTCTCATGATACAGTGGCAAGTGGAGCTTAAAGACAGGCTTGGTATCCCCAGCGCTGTCTGGTCATCAACTAAGAAGATATGGATGGACCCGCATGGTCATATCATCAAAACACGCGGTCCCGAGGACATTGCGCGTTGCCCCTTTCGCATAGCTATCGCATCCACTGGCCTGATCGTTCACGATTCTGAGGAACGTCAGTACCTGCTGGAACGGAAGTACGGGACGGTCGTCCTTGACGAAGCCCACAAGGCAAGACGGCGAGGTGGCCTCGGCGAGAAAAAAGGTGAGGCGAACAATTTATTGGACTTCATGCTGAAAATCGGCTTCCGAACCAGGAACCTGCTCCTTGGAACTGCAACACCCATTCAGACTGAAGTTCATGAATTATGGGACCTCATGCGGATTCTCAATGCCGGTACTGATATCGTTCTTGGGCGGGAGTTTTACGGCCACTGGGCGGAGTGGGAGAAGGCACTTCCATTGGTAAAGGGTGAAGAGACTCCTGCTGATGATCGTGATGCCTGGGAGTGGCTGCGCAACCCTCTACCACCTGGGAGTGAAGAAGCACTCTTCGCCACGCTGCGTCTGCAACTGGGTCTACCGGAGCAAACCTTTTTCACCGACCGGGGTTTCGGCTCCCTGGGTTTCCTCGAACAACAAGCAATTGGACAAACCGTTGCCCCGGGATTTTTCCAGCACCACAACCCCATTGTCCGTCATACAGTCATCCGACGCAGGCAAACACTCGAAGAGGCAGGCTTGTTGGAGAGGGTAGGCGTAGACGTCCATCCCGACCCGGACGCGTCAGCTACCGCCTATCCAGGTATTGGTTTCAGTGGTTTGGGCTTGTTGACCAATCACCCCTTTGACCTTGCGTATCAGGCAGCAGAAGCGTTTATTAGTGCCCTGAGGGAGCGCAGCAAGGCTGCAGGATTCATGAAGACAATGCTCCTGCAGCGGATTTGCTCAAGCTTTGCCTCTGGCCGGGCCACTGCCGAAAGGATGTTGCGCCGCGAAAGCCCCGGAGAAGAGGAAGAGCAAATGAACCTCGTGCAGGATACCCTGACTGCACTGACGCCAATTGAGGCAACGCACCTCCATACCATCGTCAATGAGCTTTCACGACCTGAGGCCCGCGACCCCAAGCTTGGCGCGGTATGGTACTTCCTCACCAAACATTATACTGAAGGCAAAACATGGCTCGAACACGGCTGCATTGTATTTAGCCAGTATTATGACACCGCCTACTGGGTTGGCTCGGAACTGGCAAAGGCGCTTCCGGGTGAGACTGTTGCCGTCTACGCTGGCACGGGAAAGAGCGGACTGTTTCGCGGAGAAGATTTCGCATTCGTTGAGCGCGAGGACATTAAGACAGCGGTCAGAAAGCGGGATATCCGCTTGGTTGTTGCAACCGATGCTGCCTGCGAAGGTCTGAACCTTCAGACCCTCGGGACTTTGATCAATATAGATTTGCCCTGGAATCCCTCTCGTCTCGAACAAAGACTCGGGCGTATCAAACGGTTTGGGCAGGCACGGCGAACTGTCGAGATGCTCAATCTGGTTTATCACGAAACCCAGGACGAAAAGGTCTATCAGGTTTTGTCACGCCGAATGAAGGATAGATACGATATTTTCGGCGGGTTGCCGGATACCATAGAAGATGAGTGGATCGAGAACATCGAAGACCTTGAGAAAATGATGGATAAATATATCCACCTCCGACAGCAGGCACACAACGTTTTCGAGATGCGATACGAGGAAACCATCGACCCCGACCGGAACAGGTGGGAACTTTGTTCGAAAGTGCTGTCACGCAAAGATGTGGTAGAAAAACTATCTGAGGCATGGTAAACGTTCAGGGGGATGAATGTTCAAAATTAGCGAAAATTCTATCGAATGGGCGCTCAAGCACGTCCAACGTTACTACTCAAGTGATTTTTTTCCAGCCCCCTTTGAATTCGCAGCTATAAGACATGCGTGGGATGATGTAAAGGGGTATCTGTTGGGTCTTGATCTTGAGCAATACATCCCTAAGGGGGCTCTTACAACCCTGGCCCCCAAGGCCAATGGTACTTTCAGAGTTGTCCACCAGCTTGATCCATTAGATGCCTTAATATACACAGCACTGGTATATGAATTCCATGAAAAGATTGAAGGGTTCCGAATCCCCGCTGCTGAGGGAATTGCATGTTCATACCGCATCAAGCCAGACGTGAATGGTTCTTTTTTTTCTGTCGATGAAGATGGTTGGAACACTTATGTTCGTAGAACTAAAAATCTCGCCGAATCGTTCTCCAAAGGATATGTTGTAGTGTGTGACATAGTTGATTTCTATAACCAGATTAATACCCATCGGATCAGGAATGTGCTCTCCGAAGCAGCTGGTTCTGCTTTCGAGACAACCGCCAAAGTGATGGAAGAATTCATTCTTGCAATCAACACGCAAACCTCTCGCGGAGTTCCTGTTGGCCCTGCAGCCAGTATACTCCTTGCAGAAGCTATTATGGCCGATATCGACAGGAAGATTCTTGGCTACACCAGAAATTTTGTTCGTTGGGTGGATGATATCAGAGTGTTTTTTGGCAACAAAGATGGTGCCCGCTGGTTTCTCCATGAATTAACACAGTACATGTATGAGAATCATAGACTTGTCTTTTCAGGCGAAAAGACAAAAATCATTTCTGTTAGTGATTTTAGGACAATATTTTTCAGGGATGAAATGGTGGAGGAGAAGAAACGGTTCAAAACAAAGGCAGAAGAGCTTGCTTTAAAGGAGTATTACGAAGAACTCTGGAACAGTGTAGGACCGTATGAGTCTCCGGAAGAAATATTTGACCCGGGTGAATTCCAGGCTCTCTTGGAAAAGGTTGCTGAATCAAATAGATTTGAGATTCTGTCGAATACCTATAAGGAAATGCTGACCGAAGAACTGGACTCTGGTTGGCCAGATATTCCGCTTCTTAGAAGAATATTTCGCAATGCATCGAAGTATCGTATTCGCAGCATTATTCCCGCGGTGATCTCAAGATTCGAAGAATTAGCCCCAGTGGTGCGTGAAGTTGCCCTTTATCTCAGAAAGGTAGCGACCGAGCAGGTTGCCGAGGGCTATGAAAAAGAATTTGGAGCAATATTATTGAGCGCCTTTGGTCAAATTCCTTACGTGAATATGTGGATTTCCTATTTGCTGCAGGATGAAGTATTTAATAAGACGTCTTTACCAAGTGACTACGGCCAGATTGTTGCATTGCGTGATCAGGCTCTCATAGCTCGGCGAAGGCAAGATAGAACGTGGATCAAGAGCCACAAAGCTGGTCTCGATGTCCTCGGACCGTGGGAGAAGCGTGCGATTCTGTATTCATCCACCGTTCTATCGCATGACGAGATGATCCATTGGCTTCGTATTGCCAGTGCGAGGGGCGACGTCATAGAAAAAGCAATTGTATCGTATACGGTTACCCTATCAAAATCAGGTTGAAAAGCACAATGGAAAAGAAGGTACGTTGTTGCGTCAATTCATAACTTTCAGGATGGCCATCTACATTAAAAAAGGCTATGTTTATTGATTCAGATTTAAACCATAATATTAAGATCCCGGAGAAATATGTTGCCGATAGCCTGTCTGCAAATGCCAAAACAGTTGCCTGAATGACTTAAAATATGAGCTACTTGACTAAAGTAACAAATAGTGTTACTTTAACATAGTAATCCATTGGTAGAGGGATGTATGTCGGCAATTAAATTCATATCTGAGCTCATGGCAAGGGGACAATACAGCTTTAATACCGGGGAAGCGATCGCCGCTCTTGGCTCATCTCCCATCGCCACTCGTGCGGCATTGAGACGATTGCGGCAAAAAGGCGAGCTTGCCATGCCTTATAAGGGTTTCTACGTAATTGTGCCCCCCGAATTCCGGGACATGGGGTGCCTGCCTGCAAGCCATTTCATACCATCCCTTATGGAACATCTCGGTGAAAGGTATTATGCAGGCATCCTCAGTGCTGCTGAATATCACGGAGCCGCACACCACCACCCGCAGGTCTTCCAGATTGTGGTGGCAAGAAACAGATCGGGGATCGTGTGCGGAAAGGTCCGGGTGGAGTTTGTTGCAAGAAAAAATATGGAGAATGTACCCGTCGAAGACGTCAAGACTCCACGGGGATATCTGAAAATATCAACGCCGGCAGCAACTGCCTTTGATCTGGTAGGGTACCCTCACCATGCAGCAGGATTGGACAATGTAGCAACCATCCTTGCTGAACTTCATGAAAAGATTGACGGGGTTGCCCTTGCCGATATTGCTAAACTTTCTCCCATAGCATGGTCTCAAAGGCTCGGCTATCTCCTCGATCTGGTAGGGGCAAAAGACAAAGCAGAGGGATTGGCGGAATTTGTAACCCTCAAGAAACCGGTACCAACCCCTCTTGTTCCATCACAACCTTTTCATGGAATCAGCCCTCTCAAACGCTGGCAAATTCTGGTAAATGCAAAGGTGGAGGCTGAAGTTTGATACCCGAGGACTTTATATCTGAGTGGAAGAGGTTTGCTCCCTGGCCCCAGAGCTACCAGGTCGAGCAGGATCTGATCATCAGCAGGGCATTGGTGGAGATATTCAGCCATCCTTCATTGTCGGAGAGCGTAGCATTCCGCGGAGGAACTGCTCTTTTTAAGCTGTATGTATCTCCGGTTCGTTATTCTGAAGACATTGATCTTGTCCAGGTACATCCCGGACCCATTGGCCCTGTCATGGATGCTGTGCATGAGAAACTCAATTCATGGCTTGGCAGCCCGAAGCGGAAGCAGTCAGAAGGGCGTGTGACGCTGACATACCGTATGGAATCTGAAGATGGATTGCCCCTGAGACTCAAAGTAGAGATTAATTCCCGGGAGCATTTTTCTGTTCTTGGATTCCACAAGCATAGCTTCGAAGTAAAATCGCGCTGGTTTTCCGGCAGAACATCCATATTAACCTATCACCTTGAAGAGCTGCTGGGTACAAAATTAAGGGCGTTGTATCAGCGTAAAAAAGGCCGTGACCTCTTTGACCTGTGGACAGCATTCACGACTACGAATGCTCAACCGGATCAAGCGATCAGGTGCTTCCTGCAATACATGGAGCATGAAGGCCATAAGGTCTCCCGTGCAGAGTTTGAACAAAACCTCATCGAGAAACTCAACGACCAGAGTTTTATCGAAGATATAAAACCATTGCTTGCTGCCGATGCCGGCCACGATTTGCACAAGGCAGCAGATTTTTTTATGAATGAATTAGCTCCCCTGATTCCGGGGGAATCGTGGCAAGGGAAAGTACAAAAGCCAAAGAAGGGTTAACGTAATGGCTACCATTATTCCTGCCGATATTGCCGAATTCAAAACCGAAAGTGGTGATCGGATTCTCTTCATTAGGATTGTCATTCATATTTTCAACCATATCAAGTGTTGGAGAAGACAAAAGGCGGGAGCATGTGTCATTTCAGGCCAACAATGTTGATGCCCTTCAAATATTATGCAGCACGGTAATAATAATTTCTCTTGCAAAGTAATTGATATAATAAGAAAATGAACAATGAGGGCTTTGGTGGGGCCAGCAACATTTGTACTTACGGAAAATCAAATAAACCTCGCTTAGGCTGTTGTTATTTGAAGTAAAGGGGGATGAATATGTCCGGAAGCTATGCTCATATAACTTTCGCTAACTTGGCGTCCGAGAAAAGAGGTCTCATTGATATCAAAGGATTTCCACGAGAAGCTATTGATGCTGCAAATCTACATATAAATTTTCTTGAATTAGGATGTATCAGTCCGGATTATCCATACATGGATATTACCTCAGGAGATTCAAAAGAGTGGGCAGACGCAATGCATTATACCCATTCCTGCAACGTTATCTATACCGGGGCAGAACTTATTCGCAATCTTACTTCAGGAATTGAGAAAGATAAATGCCTCGCCTGGTTTATGGGTTACACAGCGCACGTAGTTACTGACATGTGTATACACCCCGTTGTGGAGCTGAAAGTAGGTTCGTACAAAGGAAACGAAACACCACATCGTCGTTGCGAAATGCATCAGGACGTTTATATTTTCAGGCGTATGGGCACAAGCATGCCTCAGATTTCAGATCATCTAAATAGTACTGTTCTTACTTGCTCTGAACAAAACGATCCAACACGGCTCGATAAGGACGTAAAAGGTCTCTGGGAGGGGATTCTCCAGACTGTACACAAATCTCAGTTTGAAAATGATCCTCCCGATATAGATAAATGGCATAAGCGGTGCTATGGAATTTTACAGAAACTTCTACCAACCACCAGTCGCTTCGTAGGATTCGCGAGACACGTCTGCGACGGTCTTGGTTTCTCTTATCCGACGTCGGATGAAGTAGATCAAGCAGAATACATACAAAACCTTATGGTGCCTGGCGACAGACGTATGCATTATGATGATATTTTTGATTTTACAATTGAGCATATTCGGAAGGTTTGGCTTGATGCAGTGAGTTTTGCCCTTGGTCAAGAAGACCGTCTCACATTCCGCAATGATGAATGGAATCTTGACACCGGGAAGGATGCACTTGATGATAGCAATAAACTTATCTTCTGGGAGGTTGCTTAAATGCGGCACATACAATTAATTGGAATTTTATTCTTCATAACTTCATTCATGTCGGGTTGTGCTCATTGTCCTCCGGTAGACCCGCAGCATAAACTATTTATGCAATTCGACGATCCAATAATTTCACTTGCAAAAGCAGTGGATGTTGTAGTGGATAAGTTGCCTTCCGATGCGAAAGACGAAACGATTTTTCAGGAGGCGGTAAAACGTAGTAACAACCCAAATTTGCTCAAACCGTTTGAAGGTTACATTCTTAGGGCCCGCATACAGGGTGCTGTTGGAATAATTCTATTATGCACGCCAGATGGCAAAGAGGGAATTATTGAAGATGTAAGCTGCACTACAAGACCCGACAGTTTTAGACCTACTGGTTCTCCATGCGATTATTTTCTTGATGCAGGACGTGTCTGTTCATCACGTTAAAACATAGCGAGGTTGGCCCCTCTGCGTATTGTACCACGGTTTTTGTATCATCCGTAGCCAGACCATGTTCATGGACTGTTTTAATTTACTCATATATTGTAAATTCCGGTCAACCTCGAACATCAATTCCGAAAAAGGTCGAACACCTGTTC